>JAXMIV010000335.1:0-2830 GCA_034377045.1 Prosthecobacter sp.
TCAAGGGTCGGCAGACGAGGCCACCCAGCACTCGCTGGAGTAACATGGAAGAGTGCGAGAAGGGCAAAAGTCGTCGGGAGCCTCATGATAATTTCTGAACTTAAATTTAGAGATTGCCGTTAAGCGTGCGCAAAGTAAATAAAAACTTGGCATGGCTTTTGGTTAACCGGGTTTTACTTTGAATTAGAGGCGGTTACCATAAATACCATACCTAGCTTGCTAAATAGTTTGGTTGCCTTAATTAATCCTCAAAAATGAGACTGCGGCAACAGTCGCCAATGCGCTGCAATCAGCCAAAATCAAGGCTTCCAGCTCCATGACTCCCGGCATGCGACCATGACTGACCGACGAGACGCTTAGGCGCTTTTCCCAGCCTCTTGTGGCCCTGCCCAAGCCCTCCCGTCGGCGGGGATCTGCGGTATCCGCCGGATTCCAGGAAGTGGCGTTCATCAAAAATATGGCAATAAAAAAAATCAGCCGTCAGCCAAGCTTTTTACCTAAGCTCACAACTGCGCTCATTTTCTAAGTTCCCCTCGTCACCAAAAGCACGGGCTGGTCCAAATCGAGACCAGAACCGACTCCGCGCCGCTTTCCCACCAGACTTCATCCCAATAGGCCAGTCCGGTTTTAGCCACCCCAAGAAACACCTCCCAGCCCCCCGTTAGTATGACGCCGGCCAACGAATTTTCCTCGTCGCTCTTCTCCTGAACAGCCTCCCGTGCTAAAAATCGTGGCGTGTCAGCCCAGTGGCAACCAGTGGCCGACTGCGTCCGGAAATCTCATTCCACGCCAACACTCATTCATCACTCGTGATCGGATATGCACCGGCTTCTCATCCCCTTCCTCACCCTCTCCCTGCTCGGGCTCTGCCACGGACGCGAATGGACCTCGTCGGACGGCAAAAAGCTGGAAGCTGACTTTGTCTCGGCCACGGCGGATCAGGTGACGCTCAAGCGTGCCACCGATGGCCAAACCTTCGCCCTGCCGCTGGCGCGCTTGTCGGCTGCTGATCAGGCTTTTGTCAAAACCCAAGGCGCCAAACCCGCCGGGGCGGCGAAACCCATTGAGGGCCCATTCGCCTCCCTCGTCACCGGCGACTGGGCCTTGTCCGAATACAAAGGCCTGCCATTCGCGCTTTACGCCTCGAAAGACCTCAACGCCGCGCAGCAGTATCCGCTGGTGCTGGCTCTCCATGGGAAAAGTCAGAACAACGACAACGGCAAACAGGTGGGCGGCTTCATGAAGACCTTCGCCAAACCGGAAAACTATGCCGCGCGGCCGTGCATCATCGTCGCACCGCTTTGTTACCAGCCCTTCGGCGGCACCGGTGGCGGCTGGTCGGACAAACCGGGCGAGCAGGCGCTCGCGCTGGTGAAGGAGCTGATCAAATCCCTGCCCGTCGACAAGGAGCGCGTCTATTGCACCGGTTACTCCATGGGCGGCTTCGGCACCTGCCACCTCATCAACCAGGAGGCCCGTCTCTTCGCCGCCGGCATCGCCGTCGCCGGCTGCACCGGACCCGACACCGCCGCCTCCTTCAAAAAAGTCCCCCTCTGGCTCTTCCATGCGACCGATGACTCCACCGTGCCCGTCAGCACCTCCCGCGACCTCGCCAAGGCCCTCGAACGCGTCAAGACCTGCCACTTCACCGAGTACCCCACCGGCGGCCACGGCATCATCGGCAAAGTCTTCGACGACACCAAACTGCACGAGTGGCTCTTCAGCCAAGGCGTGAAACCGCCCCAGGGGCTCCTCAAGCCCTCCCAATGATCATAAATAAGGAAGACAGGGAAATCTCCAAACCAGCAAGCTCAGCCCTCCTGCTTTCCTGCTTTCCTCATTAAATCCCCCGGCTCCAGGCTCGTAGCCTATCGGTCAGGAGATGAGTTTCCTCATGGCGCCTTGATCCCCGTGAGCGGATGGTGGCTCACCGTCTCCCAGGCGATCTCCTGCAGCAGCCGGGTCAGTTTGACGCGATCATCTTCGCTCAGGTCCTTCATCTTCGTGAGATCCGACGGCACCGGCAGGCCAACCGGGCTGCGCCCATAAATCACCGCAAAATGGCAGTAGGCCGAGAGGAGTTGCAGCGGCGGTTGCGGATGCCCCCACGTGTCCCTGAACAAATCCCACTGCGCTTTCAGACCCGGCGCCTGGCCGGCCGCAATCTTTTCGCGCAGCACCCCCGCGGCCACGCCGACCGGAACCACCAGCACCGCCGCCTTGCCCAATTCCTTGTTCAAGCCACTGACGAGGTTTTCGATATCGCGGCTGTACAGGGCGTTTGCCTTCCGCAGCTCCGCCAGGTTCGTCGCATTGTGATCCACCTTCTTCCGCGTCTGCAGCGGATACACCGGCACATACTCATCATTCGGCAGCCAGAACTCCTGAACCGTGATGCGCAAATGAGGATTGTGCTCCAGTCCCAGCTTGGCCAACTTTTCGATCCCCTCGTCCGGCAGCCAGATCGGCGAAAGCGTCAGCACATCCACGTTCCCCGCCGTCAGCGCCGGCTTCACCGTGTTCTTCGCCTCCGGCGCATCCCAATGCTGAATGACCCGCGAGCCCCCGATCGACGAGATCCCGGCCATTTGATGATCCTGAATTCCCGCCCCCTTCGCCATCTCCGCCACCTGCCGATAAACAAAAACATGAAAACTATGCGCACACGTAAACATCCGTTGCCCTGCCGGCGCGCCCTTCTCCTGCGCCATGGTTCGCGATGCCAACGCCAGGGTGCCTAACAAAACCAAAGCTAAAATTCGGCAGAACGCGGAAACGCAGGTCTTCATGATCATGGGCAATGCATGACGAAGCCGAGAGACAGCCTCTT
>JAXMIV010000336.1:0-4396 GCA_034377045.1 Prosthecobacter sp.
AACTCCCTCGGCGAAGAGACATGCGTCCCTTCCACGACCGGAGATCCGGGATCAGCGGGGTTGGAGATATCCACATACTGGAAAGATTCAGGACTACCGAACAGGAAAACAGCGATGTTTTGCGCCAGGGCCATGCCGGTCAAGGATTGGGCAACGCTCTGTTCCGCGACTCTTGATATGTTGGAAGGGTCGGTCAGGTTGTAAACGTCCAGGTAGCTGCCTGGGAAGGTGTTCCGGCCAATGAAGGCATAGTTCCCAACGACCTCAATGTAGGCGGAAGTGGCGGTGACCGGCGCTGAATACAGGACACCGTCGGGAACGCCCGCCGCACTTTGAATCCCGCTGCTGTCAGGCAGTGCGCCAGCACGCACCCCGAGCAGCGTCCATTCGGCTCCATTGAAGTAGTAGTAACTGCTGTCGGTGGTGACAAAGACCGTCAGCCCGGTGGCGGGGCTGGTGATGGCGTCTCGTTGACTGGCGATCATGCGGGGGATGAGCATCCCCTTGCCGGTGCTTTGAATGTCGAGCATGGCGGAAGGGTCGGGGTCCGCTCCATTGGGCGAGATGCTGACTTGAGCGAGGATTTCGACTCTCGAAAAGGACACGGCCGCGGCCAAAAGGAAAAGGAGCAGAGTCGGGTAGTTCATGGCTGGGCTTGCTGGGAAGTTGCTTTTGCGGGGCGCCGGGACGGAGTGACCCTGAGCGTGGAATGGAGACGGAATTCGTCCGAGAGGTCGCCCCTCTCAGACGCTTGAAGGACCGAAGGGGTGCAAACCAACAGCCCGGCTTTCATAGGCACAGCCCGTATCTAGCTGGCGAACATTACGGCAACCTTACAGGCGCCCCAATTTCTGATGAATTTTTCCTGGGAACGCCGGTTTTGTGAGAAACCACCCCGACGCGCACCGCCTGTTCAACTGCAACCCCGACAGAGCAACGTGAACTTCGCGCCCTTCCCGGGTCCGGACTCAACCCGGATCTCGCCACCCATCAATCCGGCAAACCTGGCTGCGATGGAGAGCCCCAGCCCCATCGATCCATCGGACCCTGAGCGTGATTTATCGGCGCGATAGAAGGGATCGAAGATGTGCGGCAGATCTCCCGGCGCGATTCCCCGGCCCTCGTCCTCAACCGACACAAAATACACCTCATTCTCCGCCTTCCCGGCCATGATCGTGACACGCCGGCCTTCGTCGCAGTGCCGAATGGCATTGGAGAGCAGATTGGTCACGATCATGGAAAGCAGATCGCGATCCGCCTGCACGAAGATGTTCGGATCGACTTCCAGCTTGACGGAGATATTCCGGGAGGCTGCCGTCGCATGCATTGAGGCTAGGCTCTCGCCAAGCAGCACGGCCAATTGAACATCCTGCATCTGGGGGATAATCTGGTTCGCATCCGCGGCCACGATGTCGAGCATGCGGATTACCAGCCTGCTCATGTCCCGTGTATTGCGTTCACACACCCGCATGGCATCGCGAAACTCAGCCGGAGTGCGCTCGCGTTTCAGGGTGGATTGCACCGTCGTCAGCATCGCCGCAAGTGGTGTCTTCAGCTCATGGCTCATGTTGGCGATCAACGTCGCCCGGGACTCCGCGAGCGCCTCGGCGCGGGCTCTTTGCCGCAACGCGGATTGCACAAAGTGCAGCACCAGCAGCATGGTCGTGCCAATAAAGAACAGCGCATTCAGCATGTAGATGATCCGGTCCTGTCCGGCGGACAGCGGCACCACAGGAACTCGCATCATCAGCAAAGGGAACCGGACGACAAAGGCAATGATCGGCAGCAGCGCCATCAGCACCCGTATCCGGATGGGGATGTGATCAAAAATCAGCGTCACCACGGTGAGCAGCAGAAGTTGGAGATGAAACCCGCTGGTCCACCCAAAGCCAACGGTGAGGCGTGTGGAAAGATGTGCCCACTCCAAACCCAGAATCACAATGAGGATATTCCACCGCTTCGCCACCAACAGTGGCAGCGCCACCAGGAAGGCAATGGCGCTGACGCCGAAGACCTCGGCCAGAAACACCGGGCCCCGCCACTGGAAAGCCGCCCAGAGCACAACTCGCGCGCCGAAGCCCCAGAGGAAGTAGTGAAGGAGAAAGGTTCGGAGCGTTGGCGTAGATCCAGCCGGCCGTGTGCTTTCCGTCATGTTCCGCCTCCCGTCTTAGGCACGAAGTAGCCGAAGCCGCGCTTCGTTTGAATGAAGTCGTGACCGAGTTTCGATCGAATGCGGTGAATATGAACCTCAAGTGAGTTGGAGTGGAAACGTTCCGCGTCCTCGTGCAGCCGTTCCTCCAGAATCTGTTTTGAAACTGGGCGGCCCCTTCGGGAGAGCAGCAATTCAACAGTGGCGAATTCGCTCGCGGTCAGCACCACCTCGGCTCCGGCCTTGAACGCCTGTTTCGATTCCATGTCCAGGCGCAGGTCACCATGCACCAGGCATTCATCACTCCATTCCGAAGACCTGCGCAAGAGCGCGCGAATGCGAGCCAGCAACTCGGGAAGCTCGAACGGTTTTCCCAAATAGTCGTCCGCTCCACCATCCAGGCCATGCAGGCGATCTCGCAGCGTGTTGAGCGCCGTCAGCATGAGCACCGGCACACGCTTCTTCGCCCTCAAACGCCGCAGCACTTCCATGCCGTCCATTTCTGGAAGCATCCGGTCGAGAATGATCAGGTCGTGATCCCACTCAAGCGCCCGAAACAGACCGTCATCACCGTTTGTCTCCCACGCCACTTTGTGGCCCTCCTCCTCGAGCTCCCGCACCATGGCGGACCCGAGGTCGAGGGCGTCTTCAATCAAGAGAATGAGCATGGCTGGAGAAGACTTCGGAGGACTTATGCCCGGGGCAACCCGCGTTTGGCATCATGACCGAATGGGCCACTTGAAAGCTTAATGCGTAAAATACACCCGCGAACGGAAGCATGATGCGGCACAGATGCCAGTGATTTGCTTCAGCCCTTAGAAACCCTGGCGAAGAATGGCGCAAACCCGGCGTTTCCTTCGGTATGACCAACCGAATCCTCGCCCTCTGCCTGCTGCTGACGGCAGCCTTCGCCGCGCCCGCCTTGGCGCGCCCGCCCAATATCGTCTTCATCATTGCCGATGATCTCGGCTATGGTGATCTCGGTTGCTATGGGCAGAAGATCATCCGCACGCCGAACCTCGATCGCATGGCGGCGGAGGGCATGCGGCTCACGCATCACTATTCTGGCAATGCTGTCTGTGCGCCGTCGCGCTGCGTGCTGATGAGCGGCCTGCACCCGGGACATGCCTTCATTCGCGACAACCGCTCGATGCTGCCCGAGGGCCAGCATCCGATTCCCGCCGCTACCGTCATCACTCCGGAGGTGCTCAAGACCCTGGGTTACGCGACGGGCGGCTTTGGCAAATGGGGCCTTGGCGGTCCCGAGACGAGCGGTGAACCGTTGAAACAAGGCATCGACCGTTGGTATGGCTACAACTGCCAGGGTGTCGCCCACAATTTTTATCCGACGTATCTTTGGGACAACGACAAAAAAGTCAGCCTGAACAATCCGGAGTTTCCGTCCAAAGACACTCTCAAGCCCGGTGAAGATCCCGCCGATCCCAAGTCCTATCTGCGCTTCAAAGGCAACGAATACTCCGCCGATCTGATCTCCGAACAGGCACGCCAATTCATCCGCGCCAACAAGGACCGGCCCTTCTATCTCTTCTGGCCGACAACGGTGCCCCACCTGGCGCTTCAGGTGCCCGATGACTCCGTGCGCGAATACGACGGCAAATTCGATGACCCGCCGTATCCGGGCGGAAAAGGATACCTGCCCCATTTCAAACCGCGCGCCGCTTATGCGGGGTTGATCACGCGCATGGATGCGGAGATCGGCAAGGCCATGGCGCTGGTCCAGGAGCTCGGCCTCGATGAGCAAACCATCTTCGTTTTTGTCTCGGACAACGGGCCACTGCACGGTACGCACCAAGGCCTGGCGGGTACAGACGCGGCCTTCTTCAACTCCAGCGGCGGCCTGCGCGACGGCAAGGGGACGCTTTACGAGGGCGGCATCCGCGTGCCCGGCATCATCCGCTGGAAGGGCAAGATTCAGCCTAACCAGGTATCTGACCGAGTGACCGGATTCGAAGACTGGATGCCGACGCTGCTGGACCTCGCCGACGGCAAGGACAAGACGCCTGCCAATCTCGACGGCATCAGCTTCGCGCCCACCTTGCGGGGCGAAAAGCAGCCTGAGCGCCCCTTTCTCTACCGCGAGTTCCCCAATTACAGCGGCCAGCAAAGCATCCGCATCGGCAACTGGAAGGGCATCCGCCGGGATATGAACCCGCGCGGCCAGGGCAAGAAGGCCAAGGCCAACCCCAATGCCAAAGCCCCCCGGCCGAACATGGTGATCAGCCTCTA
>JAXMIV010000337.1:0-3332 GCA_034377045.1 Prosthecobacter sp.
TTCACGGTTTTGATGACCGTGCGTCCGATGTCGTCAAGGTTGGTGGTCATGCCGAGGTTGCGCACCATGATTTCCTGAGGGCCGGCTTGCAGGTAGCCGCTGGTGGCGTTGCCTGCGGCCTGGCTCACCGCACGTTCCAACTCCGCGAATGAAATCCCCTGCGCCGCGAGCCGGTGCGGGTCGGGCTGCACTTGGATTTGTTTGACGCCGCCACCGATCGTGAGGGCTTCGGCCACACCACCGATGCTTTGCAAGCGGCGGCGCACGGTCCAGTCCGCGAGCGTGCGCAAGTCCATCGGCGCGATGTAGCCCGGCTCTTCCGGTTTCTTCTGACAACGCAGACCCACGAGGAGAATCTCGCCCATGAGCGAGGATACGGGTGTCATGCCCGGCTTCGCCTCTTTCGGCAAGGTCGCGAGCACCGACTGCACCCGCTCCTGCACCAACTGCCGCGCGCGGTAGATATCCGTGCCCCAAGCGAACTCCGCGAAGACGAGTGAGAGGCCGACGTCCGAATTCGAGCGCAGGCGATCGAGGCCGCCGACGCCCTGGACGGCACTCTCCAGGGGCTGTGTAACGAGCGCTTCGACCTCTTCCGGCGCAAGACCAGGGCACTCGGTGAGAATCGTCACCGTTGGCTTCGTCATGTCAGGCAGTACCTCGACCGGGAGGTTGATGACTGTCTGGTAACCGAAGACGAGCACGACCAGCGCCGCCATCAGAATGATGGGCCGGTGATGCAAGGAGAAGCGAATGAGGCTATTGAGCATCGTCTTAGGAGGCAGAAGGGCTGCGTTTGACCACCACGCTCAAAAGAAGCAGAATCAGAAGCAATCCGGTGGTGGCGGCGAAGAAGGTGGTCATCATGCTCCAGCCGCTCTCGGCTCCATCCTCGTGGCTATGCCCGCCCGACTTCACGGCGGCAGCCTGTTCCTTCGTGAGCTCGCTGCCGTCCTCGTTGTGCGGATGGCCGTGCGCAGCGTCGAGCGCCTCCTTCAAACTGACGCTGCCTTTGCCCGCGAAGGCGAGTGAGTAGGCGCCGCGTGTCACCACTTCATCCCCAGCGAGCAGGCCGGTCTTCACTTCCACAAACTCGTGATTTTCCGTTCCCAGCACGACCGGCGATTTGACGAAAGCATGCTTCAAATCGTAGTCCTTGATGTAAACAAAGCGGCTGGCCACGTCCCCTTGCACGGCAGCACGCGGGATGGCCATTACATTTTCGATGGAGCCAACCACGATGTTGAACTCCGCCCGCATCGCAGGCCGCAAAAGCATCTCCGGATTTGGCACATGGAAGGCGGCTTCGATGGTGCCGCTTTCGCCATCTGCATAGGCGCCGATATGTGCCAGTTCGGCCTCGAAGACCTTGTCAGGAAAACCTGGCACGCGGATGTGTGCCCTTAATCCCTTCTTTAACTTCGATGCGAGATGTTCCGGCACCCGCGCCAGGGCTTCCACCCGGCTCAAGTCCACGATCTCAATGAGCGACTGATCGGGCGAAACCGGCTGTCCCACGGCGATGTCCACCTTGGCGATCAAACCCGACATCGGTGCGCTGAGAATCACGGTTGGCGGCGGATCACCCGGCTGGCGGCTCTCTACCCGTACGAGTTCAGCGCCTGCCTTGACCTCCTGGTCTGGCAGAGCCAGTACCGAGTGTGCACGGCCCGGAATGCGGCTGCTGACGACGGCGCGACTGCCCGGAGCAACTTCGATGCGGCCCAAGGCAAAAACCGTTTCTTCGAAGGCGGTTTCCTCAGCCTCCACCGTTTGGATATCGAGATTTTTCACGCTGGTTTCGTCGAGGATGACCGTATTTTGCTGACGGCCCGAATCCGCGGCGGAAGCGATATGGCCAAGGATCAGACATGGAATGATGAACCGTAAATTCATAGGGAAGGATGGGATCAGAGGTTGACGCCGGCCACTTTGAGCAGCCGCATGGTCAGCGCGTAAAGCGCGACGGTGAGAACGATGCCGGTTGCAAGGGCCGGCCAGAATCCGCCTAACCGATTGATCAGCCACGGCATCAGCAGAAACATCGGCAGCGTCGGCAGTACGAACCAAAAAGTCCCCCAGGCGTGGCGGCCGATGAGAGCGGCGTCCTTGGTCTCTGAATAGAGCCAGACGAAGGCGAGCAAGGACATCAGCGGCAGCGAATGCACAACGCTGGCGGCGGTGTTGTTGCGCTTCGCAAGTTCCGACACGACGGTAATAATCAGGCCGCTCAACAGAGCTTTAATAATCAGATAGGTCATGGGAAGGACGGGTTCTTGGCTGAGGAGTCCGCGGGCGCGTGTTTGCCGACCGCTGCCTCATAACGAATGCGCGCCAGGTGAAAGTCACGCACCGCATCCAAGGCCGCGGCTTCCATTTGCAGGCGTTGCTCACGCGCACGCAGCACGGTCAGCAGATCGGTCTGGCCGCTTTCGTAGGCTTTCTCCAGTTTGCTGGTTTGTTCGATGACCAGGGGCAGAAGACTGTTGCGAGTTTCGCCCGCCAAATCGGCATTGGCCTGCATTTCCCGGCGTGCCGTGTCGGCCTCGCTGAGGATCTGCTTGCCCAATGCCTCACGCTCCAGACGCGCGCGGTCCGCGCTGGCGGTCTTTTCGGCGATCTCGCCCTGGTTCTTGTTCCATAGCGGCAGCGGGATCGAAATCCGGAAGCCGATGAAGCCCGTATGTTCAGTCTGACCTCCGCCCATATCTTGCTGCTCACGCGCAGCGAACAATCCGGCGCTGACATCCTGCCACTTGCGAGCTTTTGCCAATTCCATTTCAGTCTGCGCTGCGGCGATTTTGGTCTGCGCGAGTTGGTAGTCGGTCCGCCGCGACCAAGAGGCCGAACCGGACGGCATCAGTCCCGGCAGATCGCCAGAGATGGTCAGGGAGTCAGTTGGCGGCAAGCCCAGCATGAGTTTGAGACTGCCCACGACGCTGATGCTTTCGGTCTCCAGCTTGCGGGCCTCCAGCAGCAGGCGTTGTGCATCCACCTGGGCCTGCGCAGCATCCAGCGCGGACAATTCACCGGCTTGCGCACGCCCCTTGACGAAATCAGACAGCTTCCGCGCCAGGGCCGTTTGTTGCTGACGGAGGGCTCGCTGTTGGTTCAGCGCCAGCAACCGCACAGCCAGGCTTTGTGCCTCCGCAATGAGCCGGCGCTCTACGTCGCGAACCTCCAGATCGGCGGCGGTAACGAGTTGTGTGGTGAGCTTCTTCTCAATGCCTAGTCTGCGAGTGATCGGAAAGGCCTGGTCCACCGAGAACGTGGTCGACATGGGGCTGACCTGGCTTTCCTTTTGGAACTCAACTCCCACAGTCGGATTCGAA
>JAXMIV010000338.1:0-3213 GCA_034377045.1 Prosthecobacter sp.
GCGCGCGCCATCTTTGAAGCCGCCGCTGACACGGTGAAGAAGAAGATCAAAGTGAAGCCGGAAGTGATGATTCCTTTGGTCGGCTTTAAAAAGGAGCTCGACCTTCAGGTGGAAATCGTGCATCGTGTCGCAAAGGAAGTCATGGCTGAGAAAAAGGTCAAGATTGATTACCTCGTCGGCACGATGATTGAAGTGCCGCGTGGAGCACTGACGGCGGATGAGATCGCTCAAACCGCTGAGTTCTTCTCCTTCGGCACCAATGACCTGACGCAGACCGCGCTTGGCATTAGCCGTGATGACATGGGCAGCTTCCTGATGCCTTATACGGAGAACGATATTTTCAAAAAGAATCCGTTCGCGACGCTGGACACGACCGGCGTCGGTCAGCTCATCGAGATCGCCATCGAAAAAGGCCGCCGCACCAAGCCCGACATCAAACTCGGCATCTGCGGTGAGCACGGCGGTGATCCAGACAGCGTCAAATTCTGCCACAGGGTGGGCCTCACTTATGTGAGTTGCAGTCCTTTCCGAGTTCCCGTCGCACGCCTGGCCGCCGCCCAGGCCGCGATCGAGGAAAAGCGAGCCGCCGCGAAGGCAGCCGCTGAAAAGAATGTCCGTGGAGGCAGCAATGCTTCTGCGGCTAAACCAACAAACAAAGCAACCAACAACAAGAGGAACAAAAACAACATGGCTAAGAAAGCTGCAAAGAAAGCCGCCAAGAAAGCCGCTGCCCCCAAGAAGGCCGCGAAGAAAGCCGCCCCTAAAAAGGCTGCCAAGAAGGCCGCTAAGAAGAAATAGTCCGGCTGGTCTCCTCTGAGACCATTCAGAACGGCGAAGCAATTCGCCACCAAAAAGCTCTGTGGGGTAACCCCTCACAGGGCTTTTTGCTTTTTTTGAAATTGGCTGCCCCGCTCTCAGGCCCTCGTACTGCTTGCGGTGGGGGCGGGTCTGGAGATGCTGGAGCGAATGAACCCGGAATTCACCACTCTTCATGACCTCCTGCGCCGCCGGTTGGACGTGATTGCCGACCATGGACTGCGTGAGCGTGATCCCACGGCCCAACTGGACCGCCTGCGCGAGGTGTCCGAAGCGTTGGCGAAGGAACACGAGCGCCTGCGGCCCATCCTGCCGGCCCGGCTGAACCATTTTCTCACCCAGTCCAGCCTTTCCAAGGCGCTGGAATATTTGGAGATGGAGACCGTTTAACGGGACGCAACCGCGGTGGCATCGCCCGGATTCACCTTGCGCACGTCTTGAGCCACTCACAGAATCACTCCCCATGTCCGACCGCCGTACCTTCCTCAAACAGGCCGCGCTGTTCAGCGGCTCCCTTGCCATTGCCGCACCAGCCGCCGCCGCGAAACCCCGGATGAACAAACTTTGCTACTTCACCAAGCACCTCCCGGGGCTGTCTTACGATGACTTCGCCAGCGTCTCCGCCGAAGTCGGGGTCGATGGCATCGAGGCGCCGATCCGGCCCAAAGGGCACATCGAACCGGCGCAGGTGGAGGTGGAACTGCCGAAATTTGTCGAGGCGCTGAAGAAGCAAAACCTCGAAATCACCATCATGACCTCCGGGATCAACGAGGTCAGCGCCGAACAGCTTTCCGAGAAGGTCTTGCGCACGGCGGCGGGCTTGGGCATCAAGCGCTTCCGCATGCTGTACTACAAGTATGATCTGTCGAAGCCCATCCTGCCGCAGCTCGATGAGATCAAACCAAAGATCAAAGATCTGGTGCAGCTCTGCAAAGAGATCGGCATCCAGCCCCTCTTCCAGAATCACTCCGGCAAGGACTACGTCGCCGCGCCCATCTGGGACATGTACTCGATGATGAAGGAGTACCCCGCGGAGCAGTTCGGTTTCGCCTTCGACATCCTCCATGCTACGGTCGAAGGCGGCCTCTCCTGGCCCATCGATGCCGCTCTCGTCGCCGATCACTACGGCGCCGTGTACTTCAAGGACTTCAAGTGGGTCGGCCGCAGCAAGATCGAGACCTGCCCCCTGGGTGAAGGCCAGGTCAGCACCGAATTCGCCAAGAGCCTGATCAAACGTGGTTATGCCGGTCCCATCTCGTTGCACTGTGAGTATCTGAAGGGGAATCCGAAAGATGCTGCGGTTTTGCAGGGATTCCGTGAAAGCCATGCGCGCGATTACAAGGTCCTGAAGGAGTGGATGCAGTGGGCCTGATATGGATTTGCCCCGCCGTCTCCTCTTTCTGCTGGCCTGCGGGCTCGCGACGGTCCATGCCGCCGACTGGCCGCAGTTTCTGGGACCGCAGCGCGACGGCATTGCCGATGCGGCTGAGCCGGCCCTGCCGGACACTTTGCCCGCGGACCTGAAACCGCTCTGGCAGGTCGCCGCCGGCTCAGGCTTTGCCGGACCCGTGGTGGCGGCTGGAAAGCTGATCCTTTTCCATCGTGAAGGCGGTGACATGGTCACGCAGGCCTTCGATGCCAGGACTGGCAAAGAGGTCTGGCGCGCCAGTTACGTCACGGATTATGTCGACAGCTTCGGCTTTGATAACGGTCCACGTGCCGTGCCATCGATTCAGGGGGGCAAGGTCTTCACTCATGGCCCGGAAGGGCGCGTCACCGCCTACGACTTCGCAAGCGGCAAGGAACTGTGGGTTTTCGACACGGCCTCGGCGGTCAACTCGCAGCAGGGCTTCTTTGGCCGTGCGCCTTCGCCTTTGGTGGTCGGGGATCGCGTCATCATCGCCGCGGGCGGCAGCAAGGACGGCCAACCCGCGGGCTTGATTGCCCTGGAAACCGCGACAGGGAAACTCGCCTGGAATGCCGTGGAGGATGAAGCGGGCTATGCCTCGCCTGTTGCCCTGCCTGGAGAGCCGACCATCCTTTCGTGGATGCGCAACAAACTCTGGCTCGTGGACTCCAAGGCGGGGGTGGTGCTGGCCTCGGTGCCATTGCGGGCGCGCATGGACGCCTCCGTCAATGCCGCGACTCCGGTCCATTGTGGAGACGGGCGCTGGTTCGTTACGGCGGGTTATGGCGTTGGCGCCAACTTGTTCCGCAAATCGGAAACAGGAATGCCGCTGGAGCGGCTCTGGCAGAAGCAGGACCTGATGGACTGCCACTACAGCACGCCGGTCTTCCTGAACAGCCATCTCTACGGCTTCAACGGCCGCCAGGAGAGCGGTCAGACGCTGCGCTGCATCGACCTCGAAACGGGTAAAGTGAACTGGGATTCCCCCG
>JAXMIV010000339.1:0-7424 GCA_034377045.1 Prosthecobacter sp.
GTGGCGGCAAGAATAAACGCCGTCAGGGTTGGGGAAAGGGCGGAAAAATTGGGGGCAAAAAATGGAAGGGAGCCCGGATTTGGACGGGAATATTTCTGCCCTAATCTTTTTGCTCCGCGAAAAAACGCTGGCCGTTTTGACCGTCAAATCCCTAGCGGCACCATTTTTTCCAGAAAAATCATGGCATTCAGGGCGAGGATGATTTATTTAATATGAATTAAGTATCCCGAGTTCTCTCGCTCGCACTCCGGCAACTCCCGTTATGCCCGCCTCCCACGGCTCCTCCAGCAAGAAGAAAGGCGTGGGCGTCTTTCGTCAGAAAGACTGCCCGGTGGTGGCGCATGGGGTGGATCTGAAGGCGGATTCGCCAAAGATCCGGGAGATGGAAAAGTCGGCGGCGAAGCGCAAGGGCTTCAAGTGGGCGGTGGGGATCATCGCGCTGATCGGTCTGATCGTGCTGCTGAAGATCACGGTGCGGGAGGCGTTCCTGCAAAATCCGCAGTTTGCGCTGCGCCAGATTGCGGTGCGCACGGAGGGGCCGCTGACGGCGCAAAAGATCGTCCGCGCCACGGCGCTGACCGAGGGGACGAACCTTTTGTCGATCAATCTGCGGGAGGTGCGGGCACGGCTGGAGCGGCTGCCGCAGATTCAGTCGATCAAGATGGAGCGTGATTACACCGGTCTGCTGACGTTGGAGGTCAAGCAGCGGCAGCCGGTGGCGTGGCTGGAGTGCACCAAGCTGGGCCTGATTGCCGGCAAACGCGGCGCAGCCTGTCTGCTGGACGCGATGGGGGTGCCGTTTCCCTGCGAAACCGCTCTGGAGACCTATGAACTCCTGCCGCTGATCCGCTACGAGGCCCTGAGCCAAAATTCGCCGGGCATGCCGATTCGCGACCTGGAACTGACGGCGGCACTGAAACTGCTGGATGAACTGCAAAAGCGCTTTGAACAAGGGACGGAAGAGATCCGGTTGATCGATATTCAGACGCCATATTCGATGGTGGCGGTCTTTGCCGACCAGTCGCAGGTAACCTTTGGGGTGGATGACCTGGAGTATCAACTCGCCCGCCTGGACCGCGTGCGGCATGAGGCGCACCAGCGGCAGTGGGAAATTGAGACGCTGAACCTGCTGGTTCGGGACAATGTGCCGGTCACCTTTCGCCGGGCACCTGATCTGGCTGGACTGCAAGACATCAAGATTCCGATTGCGACCATCCCCAAACCGACCCCTCGAACCGTTCGTTGAATTTTATGGCGAAGACCACCATCTACGCAGGCTTGGAAATCGGCACCCACAAGATTTGTGTGGTTGTCGGTGAGGCAAAGCGTGACGGCACCATCAAAATATTGGGTGTCGGCCAGGCTCCCTCACGCGGCGTCCGCAAAGGCGAGATCGTTGACTTTGACAAGGTGCAGACCTGCCTGAACGACGCCCTGGTCCGCGCGGAGGATCGCAGTGATGTGATGATCCGCAACGTCTTCCTGGGGGTGTCAGGATCGCACATTGAAAGCCTCAACAACCGCGGCGCCTACCGCCTGCCCGAGGGGCAGACGGAGGTCACGGAGGATGATGTGGAAGAGGCCAAGGAGATCGCGCGGAATGTGCCGATCCCGCAGGAAAACGTGTTTTTGCACAGCGTGACGCGGCAGTATGTGGTGGATGGCCAGGAGGCGGTGCGCCAGCCGATCGGCCGCGAAGGCCGGCTGCTGGAGGCCGATTACCACATCATCCACGGCGTGCGCAGCCGGATTCAAAATGCCATCAAGTGCGTGCGTGAGATCCCCCTGGAGGTGGAAGACGTGGTTTTCAATCCGATCGCGGCGGCGCAGGTGGTGCTGAACCGGGATGCGAAAAACCAGGGGTCGCTGATGATCGATCTGGGCGCTGGAACGGCGGACTATGTGCTGTATGAGGATGGCATGATCAGCGCCTCCGGCTGCGTGCCCCTGGGTGGCGACCACATCAGCCAGGACCTGGCGATGGCGCTGCAGATCCCCCACAGCCGCGCGGAGCTGGTGAAGATCGCCGAAGGGAGCTGCCTGTACGAGGACGTCCCGGAGGATGAAATGCTGCGCATCGAAGATGACAACGGTTTTGTCCTAGGGGAGGTGGAACGGGCGTTTCTTAACGAGGTGATCCACCTGCGCACGCGCGAGATCCTGGATCAGGTCAAGAAACGCTGCGAGCAGCACATCGGCCGCCTGGCTGCCGGAGTTTACCTCACGGGCGGCACAAGCCTGCTGAAAGGGATTGACGTGGTGGCCAGAGATGTGTTTGGAATGAAGGTGACGCGCGCCGGGTCTGCTCCCGTGAGTGGGGTGACATCCACTTTCGAGAATCCGCAGTACTCTGCGCCGATCGGTCTCATCCGCTATGCACAGATTCTCGACCAGGAAAAACCCTTCTTGTCGCCTCTCAAACGTCTCGGCCGCAGGATGGCCGATCTACTGTCAGTGACCGTGGCCTAACTTTAAGTTCAACCTCTTTTCACCCTCAACCCTTCCGTCTTATGGTCGAATACGATCGCAATACCCAGCAGGAGCCCAACAAGCCCGCCCTTCGCACCTGCATCGTCGGCATCGGCGGCGCCGGTAGCAACGTTCTCGACCGCATCACTCTCGATCGGACGGTGGACGCACATCTGGTGAGCATGCACACGGATATTCGTGTGCTGAGCCACGCCATGGCGCCGAACAAGATCCAACTCGGCGCGGATCTCATGCGCGGCGTCGGCGCCGGCGGTGATCCCGATCTGGGGCGCGAGGCGGCCCTGTTTTCGCGGGATGAGATTCGCAAATCCCTGGAAGGTTATGACATCATCTTTGTCTGCGTCGGCCTCGGTGGCGGCACGGGTTCCGGTGCGGCGCCGGTGATCGCGGAAATTGCGAAGAATACCAATGCGCTGGTCTTTGTCACCGCGACGATGCCTTTCAGCTTTGAAGGCCGGCGGCGCCTGACGCAGGCGGAAGAAGCGCTGCAACTGCTGCAGAAGCGGGCGGATGCGCTGATCCTGTTTGAGAACAATCGCATGGGAGAGCTGATCCTGCCGAAGGACGGCATTCAGAAAGCCTTCAGCCAGGCGGATCAATTGATCGCCCAGAGCCTGCGCGCGGTGTCCACCATTGTCTCCATGCCTGGTTTGGTGAAGCTGGGATTGGATGATCTGACCTCGGCCCTGTCCAGCTCCAACGGCCGCTGCCTGTTCGGCTTTGGCGAGGCGCGCGGACAGAACCGTGGCAGTGAGGCATTGAAGCGCGCGCTGAAGAGCCCGCTCATCGATCAAGGCCGCCTGCTGCACCAGACGATGACGCTTCTCGTCCACATCGCCGGCGGTGAATCGCTGACGTTGGTGGAAGTCGATGCGATCATGAAGCAACTCGGGAAGAATGTTCCGGATCAAACACACATTTTGTTCGGCGTGGCGGTGGACGCGAAGTTGAATGATGCGATCGCCGTGACCCTGATCAGCTCTTTGGGCCTGGCGCAGTTGAATGCGCAGGCGAGCGCGGCGCCTCCGGTGGAGATGCTACAGCATCGTCCAGCGATGCCGGCCCGGAGCCTGGCGTCGATCATCACCCCCGAAGTCGCGGAAGCCCTGCCCGCCGCCGCGCCTGCTCCAGCACCGGCGCCTGTTCTCGCGGCCGTGGAGCCGCCGATGGAGCTTTTCAAGGCGGAGGAAGCGCCGCCTCCCCCAGTCACGGCCGTGACCGCGCCCCCACCCGCTATTGAGGAATCCGAGCTGTTTGCCGATTCTTTCCCTGCTTCCCAATCCATCGCCGCCATGGCGGACAGCACGGATTATGTGGAGATCGAGGAAGTCGAGATTTCCGCCGAGACGGAGGCCTTCTCTGAGCCCGAGTACGAAGCGGAGCCGGAAGCTGAATACGAGCCGGAGTCCGAGCCTGCCGCGCCGGTGGCGGAGCAGCGCCCCCGCCACGAAACCCGTCAGGAGGAGGACGAAGCGCCCGCTCCGCGGCCGACGCTCGCCTCGGTGGTCGCCCGCGGCACACCGTTGAGCATGGACCTCGACGCGCCCTATGCGGCGCCACCCAGCACGGTCGTCGCCAAGAAGCCGGTGCCTACCGAGCAGATTGCCTTCCGCTTTGGTGAAGATGATCGCGGCCGCTTCAAGGACACGGAACCTGCGCTGGTTCAGGGTGAAGATCTTGACGTGCCGACGTGGATGCGATTGAAGCGGAAGCTGAGGAAATAGGCGCGCCGCCTCAAAAGCAGCGACATTCAGCTTCCTCGATCGAACATCATATTCCCGTTCCGGTCAGGGAGGACGATGCCCGGCAATTAGCGCTATCAGTCAGCGATGGTGTAGCGGTAGAAAAATCGGCCGAAGCTGAAGCTCCCGGGATGGACGGTGGTCAGCAGGCCGTCGTTGCCAGATTGCGGCGCGCCAAGGTTGAACCAACTGCCGGCAGCCAAGTCTGGGCTGGCCTGGAACTGGTAAGAATGACCGGCGGGAGCGCTGAGAGACAGGTGGGAATCGCCCCCGTCAATGGTCAGTCCGAGTGGAGGCGCGGAGCTGAGCAGATAGATGATTCCGCTGTTGGCCATCAGCGCGGGCAGCGCTTCCACGCCAGTGAGCAGATCGAGCGTGCCGAGATTGTTGAAGGGGGCGGTGTTGGCGACGAGCGCACTTCCTCTGGAGGCGCGGATGGTGCCGTGGTTGGTTACAGTTCCCGTGAGGATCAGACTGGTTCCGGGTCCGACGTCGGCGGCAAGCAGCCCATAGTTCAGCACGTCCGCCATCAGGATACCGCTGCCGCGAACCAAGCCCCCCGCATTGATTCGAAGCAGGTCTGCAATCGTCGTGGACGGTCCATGCAATGTCATCGTAGCGCCGCTCTTAACCGTGATTTGACCGCCGGGAATCTTCAGAACGCCTCCAGCTACCACCATGTGGTTGGATTGGAGATCCAAGTATGGCTGTGCTTCTGAAGATCCCAGCGCGCCCAGGAACAGCAGTCCAATCAATGGAAATTTCCAACGCGTGTTGTGTTTCATTGGCGATATGGAGTTGGGCGGAATCTCGCCGAATCTGCCAGGAAGTTGTTTCCGCGAAATGGCAGGAGTCTGATCCTCAGGGAATCGTCCGTTCCAGCTTGGCTTCGATTTTTTCCAAGCGGGACTGCACGGAGGATTTCTCCGC
Source organism: Prosthecobacter sp. (assembly GCA_034377045.1). Classification (GTDB taxonomy): domain Bacteria; phylum Verrucomicrobiota; class Verrucomicrobiia; order Verrucomicrobiales; family Verrucomicrobiaceae; genus Prosthecobacter. The sequence continues at coordinate 5,163 of JAXMIV010000339.1, forward strand.
CTTGAGCCGCTCGATTTCCTTTCGTTGGGTCTGCAGTTGCCGCGCCTGGTCGTCCACCGTTTCCTTCAATTCCTGCACGGATCTCACCAGCAAGGGTGTCAGTTTGCCATAGTCCACCTGCCAGGGATCGGTCTTTTCATCATCGCCACCGACAGTTACCGCGGGTGGGTAGTGCTCATGCAGTTGCTGGGCGATGAAACCCGTCTGCGGATGCTCCAGGTCGTCTTTAAAGCGATAGTCTCGCACATCAATCCCCATCAAGTCACTGAGCCCGTATGCGGTCGAGACAATCCGGGTTTTCAATCGCTCATCTGAAGTCGCGGCATAAAAGACACTGTTGGAGGCATCTTGGCTGATTTTTCCGATCTGGGTGCCATCCGGCCGATTAAACTGGATGAAACGAGTGTTTCCAGACCAACTGTTTTGACCGGCCTGCACCAACAGCCCGCCGGAACCGGACGCATTCCCCGTATTTTCAACCGTCATGACGAACTTGCTGTAATCGGCAAAATTGTCTTTCACATGGAGCTTTGAAGCGGGGGCATTGGTGTTGATGCCCATATTGCCGTCTGCATCGATGAATACATTCCCATTGGAGATGGAGATAGATCCTGTGTCATCCATCCCAATGAGCAGGGTGCGAGGAATTACGTATGTGTTGAATTTGAGGTCACGGGTTGGGTCGCCGTTGTAAATCCCCCCGGCGTAGGGGTTTGAAGAGCTGTATTGCAAATCGTGGCTACCCGAGTTATTAACTAACCAAAACGTGTATTGGGTGCCTGCCACGACCGATACAGGGGGTGACAGCGTGTAAGTTGCAAAGTAACCATTGGTGTTGCCATCATCAATCTGTTGTTCGTGCAACAAGGCCCCTGAAGTGCCTTCCCCTGCATAGATGCGCAAGAGACCGTCTTCTATAAAATTGTAAGATTGAGCATGCTGTATTTCAATTTTCGAAAGCACCCCTGTCTGTTCCGCGGTAAAAGATTGCCACCTGCCAGCGCCCTGATTAATACTGATAGTGACGCCGCCTGAAGTCTGGCGGGCATCCAATATCGGGGTACCATTCGCCGGAGCCCCCCCATAAAGTGCATCCACTTCCCCAACTATTGATGACGTTAAAGATTTCCAGGCTTGCCCGTCAAAGCCTTCAAAGTCGCTGCCCGTCCACCGTATGCTGCCTGCATTGCTGCTGGTGGTCGAACCAAGCTTGATGGCGCCGCCCACCTGCAGCTTTTCGACGGGATCCGTGGAGCCAATGCCAACATTGCCATTGGTTTTGATCAAAAAGTCAGCATTGCCATTGTTGGCCACCTTGATGGAGAAGTTACTGGCATTGGCGCTGGGCGCGTTGTCCATTCCCACCAGCCAACTGTCCGTGCCACTGGTTCTGAACTGCACGGCATTTTCGCTGCCGGTGGCGCCCCGGTCGAGGATGAGGGTTGTGCCAGCGTCCGACTTGATGGTGACAAGCGGGTTGGTCGTGCTGAAGACGTGCAGTTTCCCGGCCGGAGTGGCGGTGCCTATGCCGACATTGTTTGACCCATCAAGGAACAAGCCGCTACTGGCGCCGTCGGTGGACAGCCACTTCCCATTGAGCCTGAGATTCTGGGTGGCCGTGTGGTTGCCGAGATTGTCGCCGCTGAAGGCGGATAAGCTAACGGAGCCACCGTTGGTCAGGCTCAGCGTGGTGCCGTTCAGGGACAAGGTTTGGTTGTCGGTGTTGTCGAGGAATCCGGTCAAGTTCACTGATTGATTGGGTTCCCCATCGCCAGAGAGCGACAGCAGCAGGTTGTTTCCCGACAGTGAAAACGTGTCCACCGTCTGCGCCGCCACATTGGAATCGGCATAACCGGAAACATTCCCAAGGAGGTCGTAAATCGGGAAGAAGCTGCCTGCCGTTGGCAGGGGTACCACCAGCATCTGGCTCTGGTTGACGAGGTAGGCATAACCACCTTCGACATCGAAATCAAGGACAATCCCCGTGACGCCGATGGACTTGACCAGCTTGGCCATCGCGGGTGTGGAAATGTCGATGATTTGCAGGCTGGAATTGGGTGAGGCGACATCGACCACATAGAGAAAATTGCCTTGGGCACGGATCGCCTTGGGATTGGAACCAATGGGCAAGGCGCCGATCGAGACAGGGTTGACCGGATCGGAAATGTCGAGGACTTCGAGCTGGCCTTGCTGGGCCACGTAAGCGTAATCGCCCAATGTGGTCATGACGACTCCCGGCTGATTCAGGGAAAAGCTGCTCAC
>JAXMIV010000340.1:0-3498 GCA_034377045.1 Prosthecobacter sp.
GGGGAGCGGCCTTCGCTCACGCAAGCGCGCCAGCGAGCGAGTTCTTGGTCGCGCTCCATGGCGTCCAGATCGGCATTGTCGGCAATGTCATCGACGACGCGGCAGAAGGCATAAAAGGAGATCATGTCCCGGCGGCGCTCCGTGGGCAGGCAGGCCAGGGCGAGGGCCAGGTTTGACTTCGCGCGGCGGGCGATGAGGGCTGAGGAGAGGGCGAGGTCCGTCATGGGGGATCAAACTGCTCCGCCCGTGGAAGCGATGGGTTTCAGGCCGTGACGAAGAAAGGTAAACACAGTGGCTAGAAATAGCCAGCTATGCACCATGGCAAGCACCAATGCACGCACGGGCAGCAGGACCTTGGCCCAAACGGACCCAGGTTCCGCAAGATCATGGAGGATGGCGCTGGCGTAATTCACCAACATCAGTACGGCCACCGCAGTCAAAGCGATGCTCAGCCAGGGCAGCAAGACCCGGGGCAGCACCCGCAGCGCCAGCGCACCTTGAGCGACAAGGGACCCAGGCGTCAGGGCCACCACCACCGGCAACGACGCAAACACCAGCAGCGCCTCCAGCAGCATCCACCGGCCCGCTGGGGAGCCCCCTTCCCCACGATACTGGGTCCAGAGCAGCCAGAGCAGATCCAGCCCGGCAAGGCCGAAGACACTGCGCCAGCGGGCAAAGGTCTCCTCCACGGCGCGCAACGGGTCTTTTTCGTCATTCACCGCCTGGGGCTCCTCCCAGTCGATCACCATACGGATGAGGGTGACCTGGCTCAAGGCCATGACGATGGCGGAGGAGATCAGGCGCAGGATCAGGCGCAGGGATTCCAACCACTCCGGCAGCATTCGCCAGGCATGCACGATCTCAACTGCGATCCATCCCCATGCCAGCACGGCGCTCATGCTTAAGAGCATCTTCTCCACCGGTGACGGCCGCCTTGCGGCATAACGATACGGCAGGCGAATGATGCGCCACGCGAGCAGGGTCAGCACGGGCGGCACCACCAACGCCAAAGGCCATGCGGGCAGCAATCCGTGCAAGGAGCGCGCGTAGGTTTCCGCGCTGTGCAAAGTCAGGGGCCAAACGACCTCACGCCAATGGGCCAGCAAACCGACCGGCCAACGCACGCGCAAGAGATCGGGCCGCGTCCATTCGCCCAAGATGATCAAGCCCGCCATCAGCACCATCAACCACGGCAGTCGCGTCAGCACATCCCACGCATCTGAAAGATCACGACGCTGTGGATGCCACAGCAAGTGCATGACCACGCCCAGCAACCATCCAGCGAGGCAGAGCGCCGTCTGCAGCCAGAGTGAATTGAAAGAAGGGTCCATGGTGCGGTCAGCATGGATGATGCCGCTGAAAAAATCTGCAAAGAACCTCGACAAGATTCAGCGATCAATGCAGCCTGCATTGATGATCAACGATCAGCCGAAGCCGCACCCCAGGGACACTGGGTGCCATGTTTGCGATCAGCGACGCCGGATCTAATGGCCCCAAGAATTCGATTAAATGAACGGGCAAGGGTTACTCCCATCCATTCACATTCTTTCCACATTTTCTTCACAATTTTTGCGGGTCTATAGGCCATAACAGCAACACTGTTGGCCCGAATTTTTTACAACCACAAAAATGACAGGCGGCAACTTTAAAAATACATTGAAGATTCTCTTGAGGTGCGTGTCGGTTTCGTCATAAACAGAGAGAGATTTTAAAAATTTGCCGCGGCGCTGAATTCTTCCCGAGTCAGCGCCGCCTTCATCCTCCCGAAACGTACCCAACCTCAGACCTCCATGGAGCCAGACAATGATGACACCGCTTTTGCTTCCCCCTCTCATGCTCCTGCCGAAATCGAGTCGCAGTCCTCATTGCGCCTGGAGCCCACCGCGTGGGATCAGATCCGCTCCATTCTGAAGAAGAAGCTGGGGCAGGACAATTTTCATCGTTGCTTCTCAGGCACCAGCGCGCAGATCACGCCTGACCATCGTGTCATCGTGCATGTGCCCAACTTGATTCATCAATTGTGGATCGAGAGCAACTTTGCGGCCATGCTCGCCGATGCCGCGGCTGAAGTGCTCGGCTCCGCCGCCCACATTCATTACGAAGTCGCCACCGAGACGCAGAAGCCGGCGATGGCGAATAGCAAAGCGCCTGTGGAACTGAGGGCCGCGCGCCTGCACACGACGCGCTATAGCGATGTGACGGAGCGCCCACTTGCCAGCCCACATGTCACCGAAGATGTCATGCCCCTGCGCTCCTTCAGCGAGGCGGGACTGAATGCGAAATTCAACTTCGACAGTTTCGTCGTGGGATCGAACAGCAGCTACTCCGCCGCCGTGGCGCGCGCGGTTGCGGAAAAACCCGGCCGCATTTACAATCCCCTGTTTTTCTACGGCGCCACCGGCCTGGGCAAGACCCACCTGATGCAGGCGATCGGGCAGGAAGTGCTGGCCCGCAAGAAGCGCTCGATCGTGCGCTACGTCACCTCGGAACAGTTCACCAATGAATATGTCGAGGCGATCAAGAAGAGCAGCTTCACCCAGTTCCGCCAAAAGTACCGCAAGGTGGATGTGCTGCTAATCGATGACGTGCAATTCTTTGAGGGCAAGGACAGCACGCAAGAGGAGTTCTTCCACACGTTTAATGAACTTTTCAACAACGCCAAGCAGATCGTCCTGGCCAGCGACCGGGCGCCCAGCGACATCAAGAATCTCGAAGCCCGCCTGGTCTCCCGTTTCGAGTGGGGTCTGACGACGCAGATTCAGATGCCGGACTTCGAAACGCGGGTGGCGATCCTGCGGCGCAAGGCCAGTGATTTTAATGTGACGCTTGATCCGTGGATTCTCGAATTCATGGCGCAGCGCATCCGTGCCAACGTGCGCAAACTGGAAGGCGCGCTGATGCGAGTCGCCGCCCACGTGTCGCTGGAAGGCAGCATGAACAGTGAAGCCGCTCTCGGCGCCTTCCTGCATGATGTCATCGATGAAGAGCCTACCAAGAGCGTGACGGTGGACCGCGTGCAGCGCGCCGTGGCCACGCAGTATGACCTGCGCGTCAGCGACCTGACCGGCCCGCGCCGGCCGAAGAACATCGCCGAAGCACGCCAGGTGGCCATGTACCTGACCCGCCAGATGATCAAACTGCCGCTGATACAAATTGGCGAAGAATTCGGCGGCCGCGATCACGGCACGGTCATCCACGCCTGCAAGGTCATCAGCCGGCGGATGAACGACACGGATGACTTCCGCCAGATGGTGGACCGTTTGAGCAGCAAGTTGCTGGAGGTGTAGGGGGACGAGTGCAAACCGTTTCGTGCCTCAACATTCCGATGTTGAGTCGGGTCTCTTGCGGCCAAGGCACCATCTCAACATCGGAATGTTGAGGTACGGCCCCGCCAGAGGACGGGCTCAAGATGACGTCACTGCTTCCGCGGATTCTGCCAGACAGGCGGCGGGAGGCACGTTATCTCAAGACATGCCGCGCCTGCCTCTTTTCACTGCC
>JAXMIV010000341.1:0-16429 GCA_034377045.1 Prosthecobacter sp.
CCAAATCGTCAGAACCGGCACCGGGGCGTTCCAAGGCTTCGGTTTCTTCCTCCTGCCCGAACTCCCCGATGCCCTCGGCGAAACCCTGGCCAACACCCCGAAATGGTCCGGCCGGGTGGTACTGGAAGCGCTGACGACGCCCTGACGCCAAGGGTGGCCGGGCCACCTGGTCGATGCCGCACACCCGCTTCAGCGGGCAGGTCTCCCGCATTTTTGCGCTGATATCCAGGCTTGCCTCAGTTGGCGAGAGCCGATTGCTTACGCCGTCAAAAGCTGTTGAAGATCATCCGGCGTCAGCCGCAGTTTGTCAGTCCTGCCGGTGAGCAGGCCTTCGATCAGCGCCGACTTGCTCTTCTGCATCTCGACGATCCGCTCTTCGATCGTTCCCTGGCAAATCAGTTTGTGAATGAACACCGGCTTCGTCTGGCCGATGCGATGAGCGCGGTCGCTGGCCTGCGCTTCGGTGGCGGGGTTCCACCAGGGGTCATAGTGAATGACCGTATCCGCCGCGGTGAGATTCAGACCCGCGCCGCCCGCTTTCAGACTGATCAGGAACACAGGAACTTCGCCTTTCTGGAAGCGGCGCATCGGTGTCTCGCGCTCCTTGGTCTCACCGGTGAGTTTCACATGGCTGATGCGCTGCTCCTTGAGTTGCGCTTCAATGATGGCCAGCATTTCGGTGAACTGGGAAAAGATCAGCACCTTGTGGCCTTCGTCGAGCAATTCCGGCAAAAGCTCCTCCATGAGATACGCCGTCTTCGCGGATTCGGTGACCTGGCGTGCGCTTTCGGCTTTGACCAAATTGGGGTGGCAGCATACCTGGCGGAGCTTGAGCAGCGCATCCAAAACGACAATCTGGCTGCGTTCCAGGCCCTGCGCGGAAATCGCTTCGCGCACGCGCTTGTCCGCGGCGGCGCGGATCGTTTCGTAGAGGTCCGTTTGCGCCTTGCCAAGTTCGATGGTGTGCAGAATCTCCGTCTTCGGCGGCAAATCCTTGGCGACCGCACTTTTGGTTCGGCGCAGCATGATCGGATGCAGCCGGTCGGCTAGTTGCTGCTGGCGCTCATTGTCCCGCTCGCGCTCCATCGGATTGCGGTAAAAGGTTCGGAACCTATCGGCATCGCCAAGCAGGCCCGGCATCAGGAACTGAAACAAGCTCCACAATTCGCCCAGATGATTCTCCATCGGCGTACCGGTCAGGCAAAGGCGGTGGCGGGCTTTTAACATGCCGGCGACCTGTGCCGCCCGGCTCTTGGGATTTTTGATATTCTGCGCTTCATCGAGCGCGATCACGTGCCAATCCACCCGGCACAACTCATCGGCATCCCGCACCAATAGGGGATACGAAGTGATGACCAAATCATGCTTCGGAATGCGGCGAAAATCACTGCGCCGTTCTTCGCCGTGCAGAAGCAGAACCCGGAGATCCGGCGTGAACTTCGCCGCTTCCCTGCCCCAGTTCCGCAGCACCGAGGTGGGAGCCAAAATCAACGAAGGCCGGTCCATGCGGCCCGCTTCCTTTTCCAACAGCAGATGCGTCAGGGTCTGCACCGTCTTGCCGAGCCCCATGTCATCGGCCAGAATGCCGTGCATGCCGAACTCACGCAGGAACTGCAACCACGAAAGCCCATCGCGCTGATAGGGCCGCAATTCCGCCTTCAAGCCGCTCGGCAGCGGCACCGCGGAGATCTCCGTGAATTGCTCCAATCGCTGTCGCAGGGCGGCAAGTTCAACCGGGGCGCTAATCGGCAATCCGTCCAGGCTCTGCAATTGCGCAGCGCTCAATCGATCCAACCGCAACTTGCCATCCTTTCGGGTAGGCCGCGATGCCAGCAACTCCTGGAGAAATCGCAGTAGCAGCACCAGCCTGCTCGCGGGCAGCGCGAGCACCGGATTCCCTGGACCCGGCACGGCGATGAGGAAGGTTTGATCCAAATTCGCTTCCAGCGCCTCGGGTGTCAGCCCCTGGTCAATGCATTCCACCAACACCGGCACCAGCGAGACACGTCCGCTGCCAAGGCTGACACCAAGATCAAGAGAGAACCAATCCTTGTTTTCCGTGTCGGTCACGAGATCGGTAAACCAGGTCTCCTGCGCGGCATCGACCACGTTGTAGCCAAAGTCATCCGCCACCTCCACAACCCATCCCTCCGCGCGCAACTGCGGCACGCTATCGCGCAAAAACTGCGCCCAAAACAGCGCCTGTTTCAATTCAGGCACCGCCATCAGCGACAATGTACCTTCAACCGCAGCACCGTCAGGCATGACATCGGCGAAGCTTTCGAGCCCGGCTTGCATCAGGTCTGCGATGAACAGCCGTTCCATGCCGAAATTCCGGGCGAGACTGAAACGCCGTCCTTCGCCATCTTGCCAGGACGTCAGTGGCCGGCGCACCAGCATGGGAAAGCGTTGGTCGCAACCCTCATACTCCACCAGCGGCTCCGCGACACCGACGCTGATTTCACCATGAATCCGGCTGCGTCCCATCTTCAACTGCGCCCGCGTCAGGCTGATGCGGCGAAGGCTCAAGATGGGACGCGGCTGATCATTGCTGAGAGGTATCGCTTTAAATGCGGAATCGGCGTCTGTTGAGGCTTCGTCATTCTGGATTCCTCGATCGTCCCGCGATGCGAGACGTTCGGCCACACTCTGCGCCTCCGTGGTGTCGAGATACATCAGCAGGGCGGCGGAATGTTTGCAAAGCGCCCCCACTGTACAAGTGCACTGCGTCACTACACTCAGATCACCTTGGTTCGGCAGGCGCAGCATCAACACCGGACGCTGAGCGCCAACCACGCCGGTGATCTCCACCTCGTGTGGATTCCGAACGAGGACCGCCGCGATCTGCGTCCGCTCCCGTATCAGCACTAATCCCGCCTCAATGAGCCTTCGGTCAAAGAGCCACATCCAGGCCTTGCGGCGCACCTGGCCCCAGAGTTTGGCAAAGGGAAAATCAAATTCAGTTTCAGACACGGGCGGACTGTGCCGTTAACGCGCCCGGCGCCGGGGGCAACTGATTTGCCAACTTCACTTATTCTTCTCCGGATTGTCCAGCGTCATGTACGTGCGTCCCTTGCGGTCGCCATTGAGTGGATTGAAGGATTCGACACGCATCTCCTTGAGCACAGTGGCCTTGTCCACCTTCTGCACCTTGGTGACTTGAAAGCGCTTCACCATCTTGCCAATCACGTTCCAGGCTTCCATCTTGGCAATGCCGCCACTTTCCTTGTGCACCCAGAGATCGACCGTGCCGTAGGGACCGTTGCGGTCAGGAGCAGTGACGCGGATCTTCCAGCACTTCACCGTGCTGACGCGCTCCTCCCCCAAAAGCTTGGGATTCCTCCAGTAGAGGAAGCGCATGGACAGATCTTCATAATTGAAATCCATGCCGCGCACCGGCCTGCCGGAGTCTTTGAGCGGCACCGGAGCGCTGCCGCCGGCCTTCACCTGCCAGAGCGTCGCCGGTTCCGTGGTCAGGTCAAGATGCACGATCACCGCCGGCGGGTTGATGAATCGAAAGCGGATGACCTGCTTGCTCATCGTCAGTTCCATCGGCTCAAGCCGGCCGGTGCTGTCGTCCCGCAACTGGCCGCGCAGTTTGTAGTCCTGCAACGCGTAGCTGAGACGCACCAGCCGCAGAATCTCTTCCGCGGTACGGGGCTCATCCTCCTCCGCGCACAGGCTGGTGCATGGAAGGCTGCTGAAGGCGGTGAACAGGGCGAGAGCGAGGAAAGTGGGGCGTTTCATGACACAATGGCTTCGCTTTGGACTGGGGCGAAGGCTGGGCCATTCAACCGCAGATGGTGCTGAATGGCAAAGAAATCTCTGGCGCCGCCCCTTCCCCCCTTGTTTACTGTCCCCAGCGCGCACGGTGGTGCGTACTGCTTTTCCCCCAAAGCGATGTCATCTTTAACGGCCATTCGCGACGCCCTCCAGCAGTCGCCCAATAACCTTTCCCTCCTGCTCCTTTACGGCCGTGCCTGCCTTGATGGCCTTCACTTGGATGAGGCACGCAGCGCCTTCGACCGCGTCCTGGTCCTTGATCCTGAACAAACAGACGCCCATCTAGGGGTCGCGAAGGTGCTCTTTCTGCAAGGGGATGTCTCCGGCGCGGCCGTGCGTGCTGAACGCGTGCTCCAGCAGGAGCCCAACAACGCCTCCGCCCACCTCCTGCTCAGCCGCGTGTATCTGAGCGAAGGCACCCGCGCCAAGGCTGTGGAACATTTCGACCGCGCCGCGCAGATCGACGGCACGATGAGCGACCCCGCCCTCGAACGCGAACTGGGCCGCACCGCCCGCGACGCCCGCGAAATCCGGCGCACAGCACCCAACCCACCCGCCGAACCCAACTTCAGCGAAAGCCCCGGTGAGGCCGAACAGGCCGGCGAGTTTTACGACGATCCCTTTGACGAGCCTCCGTATGAGTGGCGGCCCGAAACCTTTTACGCGCCCGGCGATCCGGAACGCGGCGGAGTGACCTTTGCCGATGTCGGCGGCATGCAGGAGTTGAAGGAGGAAATCCGCCTCAAGATCATTTACCCTCTGCAATACCCGGACCTGTACAAGGCCTATGGCAAGCGCACCGGCGGTGGCATTCTGATTTACGGGCCACCCGGCTGTGGCAAGACCCTCGTGCTCCGTGCCGTGGCCGGGGAAGTGCCCTGCAATTTTCTCTCCGTCGGCTTGCACGAAATTTTCGATCCCTACTTCGGCAGCACTGAGCGCAACCTGCATCAGATCTTTGAAACCGCCCGGGCCAATGCGCCCTGCGTGCTGGTGTTCGATGACTTGGATTCCCTGGCGCAGGATCGCCGCCATGTGCGCGAAAGCCAGATGCGCAATCTCGTGAACCAGTTCCTGCACGAGCTGGACGGCATTCGCGACAACCAACGCATCCTCATCATTGGCGCCACCAATCAACCGTGGGCGCTTGATCCCGCCTTCCGCCGGCCGGGCCGCTTTGACCAGGCGGTCTTCGTTGCCCCTCCGGATGCTGACGCGCGCAGCCAGATCGTCACGCTGCTGGCGAAGGATAAACCGATCTCCAACCTCAATGTCGAAGCTCTCGTCGCCGCCACGGTGGACTTTTCCGGCGCCGATTTGAAGTGGGTCTTCGATCGCGCGGCAGAAATGGCTTTGTCAGCGGCGATCCACAGCGGCCATCCCGTGCCTATAACCATGGACCTGCTGCTTAGCGTCGCGGCCAGCCATGCGCCCAGCACCCAGAGCTGGTTCGAAGGTGTGCGTGATCAGGCCAAGCACGGCGCCCCGGATGGCTTCTTCAATGAGATGCGGAAGTTCCTCGGTGCCCCCTCGCAGAAGGAGCGGTAGGCGACTTTTGCTTGCCCTCTTCCGGCGGCTTCGGTACAAGGTGTCCACCATGCGTGCCCTGATATCGTCTTTTCTCCTGATCGCCGCCTCCGCTGCCCTCGCGGCCGACCCTGCGGACAAACTCAAAGTGCTGATCATCGACGGTCAGAACAACCACAAGTGGGATATCACCACACCGGTTCTCAGGAATGTGCTGGAAAGCAGCGGCGCATTCGTTGTCGACGTCAGCACCACTCCACCCAAAGGCGCGCCGGCGGATGCCTGGGCGGCCTGGTCGCCGAAGTTCGAGGGCTATGCCGCGGTCGTCAGCAACTACAATGGCGAGCTCTGGCCCGCGAATGTGCGCTCGGCTTTTGACAGTTACGTGAAGAACGGCGGCGGCTTTGTCGCTGTTCACGCCGCCAACAACTCATTCGGCGATTGGCCTGAGTATAACCAAATGATTGGCGTCGGCGGCTGGGGCGGCCGCAATGAAAAGTCCGGCCCCTGGATCTACATCAAGGAGGGCAAACTCTTCCGTGACCCCGTCGCCGGCAACGGCGGCGCTCATGGCCCGCAGCACGAGTTTGTCGTGGACAACAACAGTCCGGATCACCCCATCACCCGCGGCCTGCCGAAACGTTGGATGCACGCGAAGGATGAACTCTACAGCCGCCTGCGCGGCCCGGCAGAAAACATCGAAGTGCTCGCCTCCGCCAAATCTGACCTGACCGGCGAAAACGAGCCAAGCCTCATGGTCCTCAGCTACGGCAAGGGCCGCGTCTTCCACACCACTCTCGGACATGCGGATTATTCCATGCTCTGCCGTGACTTTTATGAAACCCTGCAGCGCGGCACCGAATGGGTCGCCACCGGCGATACGCAACGGACCGCCGCCGTGCCCGAAGATTTCCCCGGTGAAGAGAAGGTCTCACCGGTAGTCCTCGAAGGCTATCCCAAGCAAGTGCCGCCAGCGCCGAAGAAGTGAATCTCACGGAGGCCCCTGGAAGGGGCAGAGGCGAGAGGGCAGGATGCCTCACGGCGTCTTCTCAAACCGCTTCCGTAACTCCGTAAAATACCGCCGCACCTGTTCCCTTCGGCTCGGTGGCAGGGCGGATTCGTCGAGGGCTTCTTCTTCTGCCTGAATGAAATCCACCGCCATCTGGCTGGCGGTACGTGAGGCCTGTTCCTGGCGCGTGCCGCCCTCGATCGCGCGGACGGTCGACTGACCTTCGTTGCTTTGCTGAGGCGCCACCACGGCTTGGTTCGCAGTGTTTTGCTTGGCCGTCGGATCGGCGTTGAGTTCGGCTTTGCCAACGCCAGCCTCCTTGCCCCCGGGAGTCGCGATTGCAATCATCGGACCATCGCCCGGCTTCTGCCCGGGCGGGCCGAGCATGAAGGCGCTGGGCTGTTCGCCCGGCTTCGCGCCTGGAATGGGCGCCATCAGCATGGGTTGTCCTTTGCCCTGCTGACCGGGTTGCCCCTGGGCCATCATCAAGGGCTGCTGCGGTTGCTGACCGGTTCCCGGCACTGGATTCATCATCATCGGCGGCTGCTGGCCCGGGCTCATTTGCCCGAGGCCCGGTGGCTGCAACTGTTGTTGCTGCGGCTGGCTTTGGCCGGGCAGGCCCGCCTGAGCCTGGCCCACCTGCGGCGCCTGGCCGGATGAATTGCCTTGTCCCTGCTGCCCGGCGGCAGCCATCTGCTGCATGCCGCCAGCTTGATTCTGACCGGCAATGTTGCTGCCCGCATCACGTAGTTGCTCGGCCAGTTTCTCGAGCTCCTTCCGTGTCTGTTCGCGCCGCGCGAGATCACGCATCTTGTCCGCGAGCTTCTCAAATTCAGCCCCCGCCTCGACCGGCTGCGTCTGCTGCAGGCGATCTCCAGCGTTGAGGACATGCTGTCCTGCCATGCGTTTGCGGTCCTCCTTTTCGGCATCCTTCTGCGCATCCTTGAGCGTTTCGTTCATCCGCTCACGCGCATCATGGGTGAGTTGCGGCGCCTTCAACCCCTTGGCCAAGGCCTCGGCAGCGGTGGCGGCTTGATTGGCATTCTTGGCCGCAAGGGCGTCCCCCAAATCAGCCGTGTCGGCATGTTCGCGCAAGGCCTTGGTCAACTTGTCGGAGGCCCAGGCGTCCTTGTCAGAACCCAGCCGCTCCGCGAGCTTCTCCGCTTCCCGCGCCCGCCGCTCCAGATCCGACATCACTTCCCGTGCGTCCTTGCCTCCCGCCTGTTCCAAATTCTGCGCCGTTTGTTTGAGGTTCTCCTTGAGTTGATCGAGCGCCTTCTGCTCTTCTGCCTTCAGGCCTTCGAGTTTCTTTTTGTTCCAATCCGTCTGCGCCAGTTTGTTGGCTTCTTCCAGAGCCTTCTGCTTCATGGCCTCATCCACGAGCAGGGTGTCGCCGTGATCAGGCAGTGCGATCGTCAGGATTGAGACCAGCAGTGCAAGTGTCGGCGGCAACCACAACCAGCGATGCGGTCGTAAGGGCAGATCGCGATTCAGCGCGGGTAGTGCTTCTGCCATCGCCGAGCGCTGAGTTTCCACGTGACGCTGTTCCGCTTCGGTCAGCGGCGTCCCTTGCTGCTCAAACCACCACGCGGCGGCAAAGGCCTCCCGCCGGCCCTTGACCTGATCCCAAAACGCCAGCGCACTGAAGGGTCCGGGACGGCTGCGCCACATCACGGCGGCTGTGGCCACAAGCCAAGCCAGGAGGACCAGCCAAATCAGCATCGAAGGCAGGCTCGCCTGCCACGCCAATCCCAAAATCGCGGGCAGCGCCACCAGGGCAGTCACCAGCCACACCGTGCGTCCGAGCAAGGCCAGCCAACGCCGCAACCAAACCCGCAACATCACCCGCTGGGCGACGGCGGCAAAGGTCGGTGACGATTGTGGGGAATCCGGCATGACGCTTCTGCAATACACTACGAGTACGGCCCACCACCAAGTACTTTGGGGCAAAGTACCGGAGAAAACGCGCTACCTCGCCGCCTCCAGCCTAGGGTCATCCAAGTCGAGGCGATACATGATCTGGTTGTAGTCGTAGCGGGGCGTCGGCACGGGGTTGCCCGAAAACGTTTCGGTGTAGGTGCCCTCGAAATAAATGAGGCGTCCGCCCTGCTGATCGAAAAACGGGTGATGCCGTGGATTGTAGAAGCTGTAGCGCGGATGCGTGGCGATTTTGACCGCCTTGGTCCAAGGGCCGATGGGACTGGCGGCTTCGGCATACCAGACTTCCCCAAGCAGGGAGATTTTGCTCATGTGCTGCACCGCAATCATGATCCAGCACTTGCGATAGGCATTCCAGTTGACGCTGGAGTGATGAATGCTGACTCGATCCCCGGTTGCCGCGTCCTTCACTTGAAAACGCGCCTTGCCCGCCGGCATGGCCGCCACAGCGAGCGCCTCACTGGCCTGCGTCACTGGAGGTTTTTCTTTCTGCCACACATAGTCCTTCTGATCTTCCGACCAGGCCAGCGCTTCATAGGCTTTCGGATCCTGAAGGCTCTCGTAATTCGCGGGGACCCGCGCGACGGGAAAGGCGTTGGAGAAGTAAAAATAGTCACCCTTCTCCTCAGTCACGCGTACCGCATTGCCCTCAGGATGTTGCCAACCCAGCTCCTTGTCCTCCTGCGGACGCAACAAAAATCGGCCCAGTTCGTCATCATATTCAGCGAAGCCGTGCTCAAGACAGGTGCCCAGGTCCTTGAATCTCCCGTAATGGCCTAACAAATGCTCCTTCTTCCCGGCATCAGTCACGGTGAGCACGCCAAACACCCAGACAACCCCTGGAGCCTCCGTGGGCGCCATCTTTCGCACCTGGCCTTGCTCATTGGTGATGTAGTCCAAGGACACGCCCTCCGCTGGATCGAGACCGCCTTTCCCGGGCAGATCGGACCATGCACAGGTGCAATGAAAGTTGCCTAACGGATAGTTGGGGCGTGGTGTGTCGCCCCAAAGCCAGAATAACCTGCCGCGATAGGGTACTACCTGCACACTATCCTGCCCCATGACATCCGCGTTGAGGTTCGGGCGCGGCAAAGGCGTGCCCTTCCCCAGCAAGGTCGAGTCACGGTAGATGCCTTGCCCCGTGACGCGGTAAAGCCGCTCGGCGATGTTTTCGCGCTTCACCTTGATCTCGGCGCTGGCACCCGCCTTCGGCGTCAGCCGCAGTCCCGCGAAGCCAAAGCCGTCCTTGGGAAAGGAATAACCAGGGCTGCCCTCGACCGTGAAAAAGACCTCCCGATCCATGAGACCCGGCTCGTTAAAGGCGATCCAACCGGCGCTGTCCGTGACCAATGTGATGCGATTGGTGGTGGTGAGGGAAATCAATGGAACACCCCGCCCGGTCGCCTCATCGATCACGTGAATGCCAAAGTACTCCGCCGGCGCGGCAGGCAGCACGGCGCGGCCAAATCCTAGAATCAAAAGCAGGGGAAGGAATCGCACAGGACGCCTTTTAGCAGGTGGCCTCTTCCTTGCCAATCCCAGCCTTCAGCTTAAACTGCTGACATGCCTGCCTGGACTCCCCCCCAACCCGTGAATCTTGTGGACCTCGGCTTCATGGATGCCCGTTGCAAGCTGATCGACCTCGCCGCCTTCCTCGACCGCACCCAGCGGGCGGGACAGGACAACGATTTTCGCGTGCACGCCCTGCGCAACGCCATCGCCCTCCTCGCCCTCAACGAACCGCACCGCGCCGAAGAAGTGCTGCGCAGTTTCAGCGATCCCAGCGTCGAACCCATTCCCCAAGCCACCATGCAGGGCGCGATCGGTGCCTACAAGGGCTGAGAGAAGTTTGCGGTGGTTTGCCAATGGTTTGCAATGGCTTAAACAATCGCAAACCACCGCCAACAACTGCAAACCATCGCCAACTTCCCCTTCCCCCCTTCCCCCAATGAACTACATCGAACCCCACGGCCACATGGTCTCCCGCACCACGGATGACTATGAGCGCATGGCCATCGCCGGTTGCCGCGCCATTTGCGAGCCGGCCTTCTGGGCGGGTTTCGACCGCGCGTCGGCCCAGGGATTTTACGATTACTTTCGCCAGATCACCGACTATGAACCCAAACGCGCGGCGAAGTTTGGCATTCAGCACTACTGTTGGTTATGCATCAATCCCAAGGAGGCCGAAGACCTCAAATTGGCGGATGAAGTGATCGCGCTAATTCCGCAGTTCCTGGACAAACCGGGCGTGCTCGGCATTGGCGAGATCGGCCTGAACAAGAACAGCCGCAATGAACTGCGCATCTTTGAAAAGCACGTGCAGGTGGCGCAGGATCACGATCAGCTCATCCTCATCCACACGCCTCACCTCGAAGACAAACTCAAAGGCACGCGCCTGATAGTCGAGGCGCTGAAGAACTTTCCGAAAATCAAACCCGAACGCGTCATCATCGATCACGTCGAGGAACACACCATCAATCACGTGCTTGATCACGGCTTCTGGGCCGGCATCACCCTGTATCCCGAAAGCAAATGCACCCCGCATCGCGCCATCGACATGCTCGAGCAGCGGCAGGCTGAACGCATCTGGATGAACAGCGCCTGCGACTGGGGCATCAGCGATCCCCTTGCCGTCCCCAAGACCATGCAAGAAATGCGCAAGCGCGGCTGGAACGAATCCATGATTCAACGCATCGCCTGGGACAACCCCCGCGCCTTCATGGGACAGAGTGAGAAGTTTAAGATGTGACTTTCACAGCCTAACTAAGGCGGCGGAATGCCAAGCTGACGGCAAAATCCCTTTCGCAAGAAAGTCTTTGATTTCGCGATGCCGCGGGCGCTTGTCCAATCTTTCGTGGCAGCATTCTCCCAGATGGCATGATTGCCGCCTTGACGTTTCAGCACGCAACCCTGCTCCCGCAGGTGCCGCTCCAGATCAGCAAGTTTCACGCGACAAGATCAAGAACTTCACGCCTCGCGCTGTCTGACGCCGCCTCACGCGAACGTTCCCGCAGATATTCCACCGACAGATGGAAAGCCTCCCGCAGGTTTTCGCGCGCTTCGTCCAAAGTTTCTCCCTGGGTCTGCACGCTCGGCATCTCCTCCAGCCAACAGACATAGCCGCCTTCAGCGGCGGGTTCAAAAACGGCTGTCATTTGCATAACCAAATAATGCCACACCCACCCTCTAGCGGCAAGTCTGGAACACATGGGTGTCGAGCGTCCACCTTAAATCGGCCTCAACCCATACCGCTCATTTTTCGTGCCACACGCCGGGCAACTGCTCACCCCACGGTCCTTCTTCGGAGTCGCATACGTATGTCCGCACATGCGGCACTGAATCGCGATGCGGCGCCGGCGCAGTTCCCGTTGGCGATCCCGCCATAGAACGTAAAACCACAACGCGCAGACGAAGCACACGCCGATCAGCGTCACCGTGACGATCAACTTGCTGAGGCTGATGCCGATCATGACGGCGTTTCCTCCTCCCAGCGAAAAGTCACCTGGCCCCATTCAACCTCGCTCTTGGCGGGTGCAAATCGCAGATCCATCAAAGCGGCGTGGAGTTGGTCCATCACCTTGGCGTCCTCAGATGCCGACAGCGGCAGAGCCATCAACACCTGGCCGCGCGAACCGATGGCGATCTGGAAGCGCGGCTTGTTGGAATCAACGAGCGGAATGCCCGGCAGGGTGATGCCTCGGTTCAAGCGCCGAGCAATCGGTCCCTCCATGATGCCCCGTAAGACCGTGGGCGGTGGCGCGGGAGCGGCACCTGGAACCGTTGGCGACGCCGGCGGCTCAAGCTCGATATCGAGGGCAAAGAATTGCGACCGCGTGGTCGCAGCCGTACTGGGGCTGCTGGGCTTCGGCTTCAGTTCGTAGGAAGCAATGCCTGGACGATAACCTGGCATCCGCGCCGCCGCGGGCGGAGTCGCTCCCAGGCTGTCTGTCGGGATCAGCGCAAAGCTTCGATCCATCGCCTGATTGATCAGAGCGCGCTCAGCCGGCACCTCGGGATTCAACACCAGCACCTGCTGCGGGCGCGTCGTGACCGCGCGATTCTCCGGAGTGATGATGCGAAATCCCACGAACAATCCGACAAAGGCCCCGAACGTCACCAATCCGGCAATGACGAGGCGGCCCGCACTGCGATCGCGCGCGCTCCAATCAAACAAGAGCGCTGATTCGGAGCTTTTTTGGCGCTTCATGGCGAAGGAGCCGCCTGGTTGGGTGTGGTGGAGTAGGCAACCTCGAAGCCGAGATCCAAGGCCACATTGCTCACCTCAATGAGTCTTCCCGCAAGCGTATGCCGGTCCGCATGCAGGATGATGCGCCGCTCCCCATCCCGGCCCTGCGCTTCAATCTTGCCGCGCAGTTCTTCTAAGGCGATGCGCTGTCCGTCGAAATAAATGGGCGCCTCATTCCCCGCGGCCAGCGTGATGATATGCGCGCGATCAAAGCCCGTCAGGCGCGACGTCGAACGCGGCTTCTCCACCCGGATTCCCGACTGCACAATGAAACCCGAGCTGAACAAAAAGTACACCAGCAGCAGCAGAATGGCGTTGAGCAGCGGCGTGATGTAGAGCCAGGGGCTCTGCTTCGGCAAATAGCTTTCCAACTTCATCGCAGAGAGAACGAAGCTGAACCCCTCAAGCTTTGCGCCCGCTTGCACGGCCGCCTTTGGCCAGCGGCCTTTCGTCCGTCTCCGCCTGGCGGAACTCGACGATATTGTCGGCGCTCTTGGCGTCCTCAATGAGATTCACGATCTCCACGCCTGCACGCTCCAGATCATGCATGATGGCTCGGGAACGCGCGCTTAGGAAGGCATAGAAAAGATAGGCCGGAATGGCGACCACCAAACCCAAGGCCGAGGTGATCAGGCTCTGGTAAACCCCCCGGGCCACTTCCGCCGGTGTGGTGATGCCGTTGGCCGAGGAGAGATTGGTAAAGCTGTCGAGCAGGCCGATCATGGTGCCCAATAGCCCGATCAGCGGCCCCGCGTGGGCGATGGCGCTCAGAATTCCCAGGTAACGCTCCAATTTCGGCACTTCCAGTTGCCCCGCCTCCTGCACGATTTCCTTCAACTGCTCGCGCGGAGCATTATGCCGCAGCAGCGCCGCATGAATCACCCGGCCGGCGGGCACCCGGGTGGCCATGCACTCATGGAGGGCTTCCGCGTAGTTCCGGCGCCGAATCAGGGCCGCCAAACCGGCGAGAAACTCCCCAATGTTCATGCCCACGCGGTGGTAGTAGGCTAGCCTTTCCAGAAAAATCACCAGGGAAAACCCCATGCAGGCCATCAACAGCCAGACCAAGGGTCCTCCTTTTGAAATCAGTTCGGTCATGATATTCTCGGGCGGGAAATTCAGTCAGCGCACGACAGGCGGGACAATTCCCCAGTTTGCCGCGACTTTCAGCATGTTTTATGCCTCTTGATTAAAATTGTAAACTTCGGAATGAATCTAGCATCATTCCTCCGCTCTGCCAGTGAACCCGCCATCCCCCATCCCCGCGCCCCCGCCTGAGGTCCCCCGCGTGCTGCTGGCGGAGCAAAGCCTGCCGTACCGCAGCGTCATCCGGGAGGCTTTGATGTCCTTCCGCCTCTGTCACGTGGACGACACCCCCTCCGCTGAGCGGGCCTTTGAGATGGCTCTGCAGCGGCCCTACCAGCTCTTTATCTTCTCGCTGCCCCTGGAGGACATGTCCGGTGGCATGCTCAATCGCCTGCTGGCCAAAGCTTACCCCTTGGCCCACCCAGGCTGCCACACCGCCCCGCCCGTGATTTTTATCGTCCCCCCCACGGACGTCCTTGCGTTTCAGCAGCTTCAGCGCGACGCACGAGTCCGCGGCAGCCTGTCCTATCCCCCGAAGCTCGACGCCCTCCTGGCCCTGACGGTGGGAATCCTGCCTGAGCGCCCTTCCCCCCTGCCCCATGTTCCCTGATCCCCAACGGTTTGGCGTCAAAATCTGCGGCATCACCCAGGAGCGGCAGGCGCGCGCGATTATCGCTTTGGGGGCCGATGCGCTGGGGATCAATTTCTGGCCGAAATCGAAGCGTTACCTGCCCCTGGAAAAGGCCGCCGCCTGGTTGCCGTCCCTGCGCGCCGACACCATCCTGGTGGCCGTCCTGGTCAATCCTGAGAGCGACCTCATTGAAGCACTGCTGGATCAATCGCTGGTCCATGTCCTGCAATTGCACGGTGACGAATCCCCCAAGCAGGTCTCTGCCCTCCTCGCGCGCGGTGTGCCGGTCATCAAAGCCCTGCAGGTGCGGGACCGTGATTCGCTCCGCCAGATCGGCGACTATCCCTGCGAAACCATCCTCCTCGACGCCTACAATCCCGGTCTCTACGGCGGCGCCGGTGCCACCTTCCCCTGGGAACTGGCCGTGATCGCCAAAGAGGAGTTTCCTGACAAGCGCTTCATCCTTTCGGGAGGCCTGACCCCGAACAATGTGCGGCAGGCCGTTCAGGAAACCCAGCCTGCGGGGGTCGATGTCGCCAGCGGCGTCGAGTCCGCCCCCGGCATCAAAGATCTTGCGCTTGTGCGCCAGTTCATCGAAGAGGCGCGGGCGGGAGTCTAAACGCGACCTTTTCATGTCTTCCCCCCGCCTTTCGATCTTGGATGTCTTCAACCGCTACCGGCTCGTTGGCGGGGAAGAACAGGCGGCCGGACGGATTCGGCAGCACCTCCGCCAGCGCCACCAGGTGGCCGAATGCCAGTTTCAGAGCACCGAATGGACCGGTCCCGATGCCCCGGGGCAGCTCAGCCAAGCGGCCCGCCTCTTCTACAACCCGGATGGCCGCAAGCGTTTCGAATCCGCCATCGACACCGCCAAACCGGACCTGGCCATCTTCCACAACATCTTTCCGGTTGGCTCACCCGCGCTTTATCACGCCGCCCTTCGGCGCAAGTTGCCGGTCATCCAGGTCCTCCACAATTACCGCCCCTTCGCCGTGGGCGGCACCTTGTATTCCCGCGGCCGCATCCTGCCGGACTCGCTGCGCGGAAACTACCTCGCCGAAGTTCGCGAAGGCGCCTGGATGGGCTCCATCACCAAAAGCGCCATGATGGCGGTGCTGCTGACGCTGCTGCATCGCAGCCGGTGGCTCAACAGCGTGCGCACCTGGATCGCCATCTCCGATTTCATGCGCCAGCGCCTCGTTGAAGCCGGCGCGGTGCATCCCGATCGCATTGTCACCCTGCGTCATGCCTGGGATGCAATGCCGCATGCGCCGGAGCGTCAGGACGCCGGACATTACCTCTTCCTCGGCCGGTTGGTGCCTGAAAAAGGCATTCATGCCCTGCTGGATGCCTGGGATTTGTTATACACTCAGTTAGGCAAAAAAACTCCGTCTCTGCACATCGCCGGGGAGGGGCCATTGAATTCATTGGTCATCCAACGCACCCGGACCAACCCGTATCTCTGCTCGCTCGGCCAGGTCGGTGGCGAAACCAAGGCCGATCAACTCCTGCGCTGCCGCGCCGTGATCATTCCCTCCACCTGGTGGGAGCCTTTGGGGCTGGTCACTTACGAGGCCTACGATTATGCCAAACCCGTCCTCGCAGCCCGGTCAGGCGGCCTAACCGAAACTGTGATCCAAGGCGTCACCGGCCTGACTCACGAACCGGGGAAACCTGATGAAATCGTTCGCGATATCCTCGCCATGGAATCCATGAGCCCCACCAAACGCACCAGCCTCGGCGCCGCCGGCCGCAACTGGCTGCGCCGCGAAGCCGACCCCGGCCGCTGGCTGCGCGAATTCGAAGCCATCGCCCAGAGCGCCATCGGAGGATAGGCGTCCTCGCCTGTCAATGGCTTGAGGCGTCCCCGCCTAAAGTCGTCGGAAAATCTTTGCTTTAGGCTGGAAGCCTCAGGCCACTGACAGCCTGGAAGGCTATCCTCCAAACAAAAAGCCGCGGCAGCTTTGACGCTGCCGCGGCTTTGAAATGACTCTCAAAACCTATTTCACGCCCTGCGCCTTCAGATCGTTGTACATCTGGAAAGCGTCTTCTGGCTTCAGGCTCTCATGCACCACGCCGCGAACGGCGCGCATCATCGAGATCGGCGCGTCGCTCTGGAAGATGTTGCGGCCCATGTCGACGCCATTGGCGCCCTGCTGGATGGCGTTGAAGCACATCTTCAGCGCGTCCAGTTCCGGCAGCTTCTTGC
>JAXMIV010000342.1:0-4113 GCA_034377045.1 Prosthecobacter sp.
CGGGGCTTCAAAGGGAGGGCCGTCAGCGTGGCAAACAGCTCCGCCAGTCCATGCGTGGTGAGGCAGCCTTCCATCGCACCCTGGTGCACCTTTTCCAAGTGAGGGAAGGCCAAGCCGTGGTGCGGATGCTGCTGGATAAGCGCGGCCACCAGCGTGGAGGTATCAAAGCAGACCTTCATGGCGATTACAGCCCGCCGAGTTCCCGGCTGCGTTGATCCCGCTGCAGGTCGATGAATCCACCGAGATCCCAGGCCGACGCCGGAAGCTCGCTCGAACAGACGAGAATGCCACTCTGCACCGTCCAAGGGTGGGCCGGAGCGATCACACGCAGGCGAATGCCGTCCGGTTCCAAGGTCGCGTCCAGTTGATCACCCGGTTTCAGCGCGAAACGGTCACGCAGCGCCTTAGGCACCACCAACCGACCCATCTTATCGAGCGAGAGCGTCATGGTATTCACTTTGCCATTTGGCAAAGCAATTGTCAATTGGAAGGCAAAAATGCGAGATCTCACCCTCTGGACTCAATTCCGAACTCCGCCTACTCCACCGTCATCACCCCATTCATGATCGCGCCATGACCGGGGAAGGTGCACATGTAGGGATACGCTCCCGCCACCGGCGCCGTGAATTCCAGCGTTTCCGAGGTGTTCGGTTGCAGCAGCTTCGTGTGGAAAAGAATCTCCGGAATCTCAGGGAGGAAGCCCTTCGCCATGCCGGCAGGGTCCATCGCCATTTTCATCGCTTCGGCGAAGAGCTTCTCTTTGCTGCCGACCTTGGCGATGACCAGGTTGTGCGGCTGCGGCACGGGGTGGGAGTTATTGAAGGTGAGCTTGACCTTCTGGCCCGCTTTCACCATGAAGGCGTTGGTGTCATAGCCCAGCGGGTTCGCTGGATTCACGCCGATCTTCACTTCAGCGGGGGGCAACGCTGCGCCTGCTCCTGCGGCGGCTGGCGCGGCTGCGGTTGCCGCTGGCGCTGCCGGTGCGGCTGAAACTTCCTTCGGCTTCACGCCCGAACTGATCATCGCGGCGTTGTAAAACAACACGCCGCCCCAAAACAGGGCGAAACCGCCAATGATCACGGCCAGAGCGACGTTCGCCACGGGCCAGATGGAGTGAGCTTCTTCAGGGGAATGGGGTGTGGGATGCGCGGACATGGGGTGTGGGAGCGCCCATCCAAGCACAGCCCCCGCCGAACGCAACCGCCAAGCGCCTCAAGACCCCGCCTGACGCATGGCAAATGCCCAAAAACGCGGGTGATTCCCGCCTTGATTTTTCCACCCTTTGCTGTAGGCTACAGAAGTCGGAGTGCCCGCTCAACCTGAGCCGATAACGCTCCCCCAGAACGAGGAAATTCCGCTCATCCACCGGGAGCGAGAATCAGACATCAGATCCCCTCTCTGCGAGCTTTGCCTCTTTGCTCCTCTGCGGCAAAAAAACCAACCACCCCACGCCCCTTTCTTCCATGCGCACCTCTGCCGAACTCCCCGAGATTCCAAAAATGGGGACAAATGGGGATTTCGATCCCCATGCCCAATCCATTGGCCCTTAACAATCTGCGCCAAAAATCCCCATGGGGACGAATATAAAATCATCCCCATCGTCCGTAGTCCCCTCAGTCCTGCCATCCTTGCAACCCCGGCCTTTGACAGCACGTTGTCTCTTCCATGAGCGAAAACCCCCTGCACACCAACGCGCTCGCCCGCGAAAAGTCCCCCTACCTGCTCCAGCACGCCCATAACCCGGTGAACTGGATGCCCTGGGGAGATGCGGCCATTGCGAAGGCCAAGGCGGAGGACAAGCCCATTTTCCTCTCCAGCGGCTACTCCACCTGCCACTGGTGCCACGTCATGGAGCGCGAATCCTTTGAGAACGAGGAAACCGCGAAGCTGATCAACGACAACTTCATCCCCATCAAGGTCGACCGCGAAGAACGGCCGGATGTGGACCTCACCTACATGACCTACGTCCAGGCCGCTTCGGGCGGCGGCGGCTGGCCCATGTCCGTTTTTCTCACTCCCGATCTGAAGCCCTTCTTCGGCGGCACCTACTTCCCGCCGGAAACCACCCAGGGCCGCATCGGCTTCAAGAAGCTCCTTGAAGAACTCAGCAAAGCCTGGCGTGAAGACCGCGAAAAAGTCCTCACCAGCTCCAACCGCTCCATCGACAAACTTCAGGAATACCTGGATGGCGAAAACAAAGGCCAGGAGGTCAAGCACGACGCCGTCATCCAAAAGGCCTACGACGACCTGGCCGGTAGTTACGACTACCACGAGGGCGGCTTCAGCGGCGCCCCCAAGTTTCCGCGTTCCAGTTCCATCAATCTTCTTTTCCGCATCCACCGCGCCTGGGAAAAGCAGGACGACAAAAAGAGCGAGTCCGATTGGGCCGCCGAAATGTCCGTGAAAACGCTGCGCTCCATGGCCAACGGCGGCATTTGGGATCACGTCGGCGGCGGCTTTCATCGCTACTCCGTCGATGGCTACTGGCACATCCCCCATTACGAAAAGATGCTCTACGATCAGGGGCAGCTTCTTTGGGCCTATGCCGAAGGCGCACTCATTTCCGGCTCACCTTTCCTTGCCGATGTCGCCAGCCAGATGGTCGAGTATGCCCGCCGCGATTTGCGCCATCCCAAAGGCGGATTCTTCTCCGCCGAAGATGCCGACAGCCTCGCGGCCGAAGGTGATCCTCATAAAAAAGAAGGCGCCTTCTACATCTGGACCGCCGCGGAAATCGATGAGTTGTTAGGCAAGGACGACGGCAGCATCTTTCGTTATGCCTACGGCGCCCGCCGCGACGGCAATGCCCGTCCCGAAAGCGATCCGCACGGCGAGCTCAAAGGGACCAACACCCTCTGCCGTGCCTTCTCCGCCAAGAAGACCGCCGAATTCTTCAAAAAGACGCCGGAAGAAGTGCAGGCCATCCTTGCCAAAGGCCTCAAAGCTCTCTTCGAAGCTCGCGCCAAACGGCCGCGTCCGCATCTCGACGACAAGATCATCACCGCCTGGAATGGCCTCATGATTTCCGGTCTCACCCGCGCCGGCGCGGCCCTCGGTGAGCCCGAGTTCATCAAGCTCGCCGGCGAAGCCGCCCAATTCATCCATGACGAAATCTGCGCCACACCCGGCAAAGACCTGCATCGGAGCTGGCGGGAAGGGGGGCGCGGCCCCAAGGCCTTCGCCGCCGACTACGCTTCGTTGATACACGCTTTGTTAGACTTGTATCAGGCCGGCTTCGAAATCAAATGGCTCCAGTGGGCCGTCGCTCTGCAGCAGGAAATGGACAGCCTCTTCCTCGACAAGGACAAAGGCGGCTACTACAGCGTCCACACCGATATGGCGCACTCGGTTCTCCGCATCAAGGAAGACTACGACGGCGCCGAGCCCTCGCCCAACTCCCTCGCCGCCCTGAATCTTGCCCGTCTCGCCGCCATGCTGGATAGCAAACCCTACGCCGCACAGGCCGCGAGGATCACCACCCTTTTTGGCCACTCCCTGGAAAGCAGCCCCTCCGCCGTGCCCGTCCTGGTCATGGCCTTCGATTTCCTCGAACGCGGCAAGCAGCAGATCGTCCTCGCCGGCGATTCCTCCTCCCCCGAGTTCAAGGACCTCGCCGCCGTGGTTCACCGCCGCCTCCTGCCGAACGCCGTGCTCCTGCACGCCGACGGCGCCGAAGCGCAAACTTGGTTAGGCGCCAAGAACGAAGCCATCGCCGCCATGAAAACCGTCAATGGCAAACCCGCCGCCTACGTCTGCCAAAATTACGCTTGCCAAGCCCCCGTCACCAATGCCGCGGCGCTGGAGAAGCTGCTGGCCTAAATGGCATTTCTGAGTTATTTTTGCATTATGCTTATCGACACGCTGCCTGAGGTCAAAAGCCTCTCCCCTGCTCAAAAGTATGAGTTGGCAGGTGAGCTTTGGGATGAGGTGACTACCCGATTGCAACTATTCGAACCGCATCCCGACGTTCTCGATCTCCTTGAGGCTCGTGATCGGGACTGGGAAGCTCGGCCTGAAACCGCGGTTTCATGGGAGGAACTTCAAGCCAAGCTTGGCAAACATTGAAGCAGTTCGATGTCATTTGGCTCTCTGGAGCCCAGGCAGACATGGTGA
>JAXMIV010000343.1:0-4583 GCA_034377045.1 Prosthecobacter sp.
CTCATCCGCTTGGCTAAAGATCTTGTATCGGTTATTTCTTTCCATTGGCGGGCGCAGGCGGCTTCTTGGCCGCCATTTTCTGGGCGAGGCCTACAGCGTGCTTCGCGAACTGTTCACTGGTGACGTTGAACGTGCCCTGCATGTAGTTCGTTCCCTCGTGCTTCCAGTTTTGCTCGGCGTCGTTATAAGTGAACGAGCTATTCCGACCCTGCACGTACTTCGCGTGGAACGGATCCGCACCGGGAGGGTTGGTGATCGTCACCTTGCCTCCCAGGCCCCCTTCCACCGGGCGGCCCTTGAAGCTGCCATACTTCCCGACCGTGATTTCATGGTCGCCACCCTTGATCGTGCGGGTGATCGGCGCAATGCGCACCGCGGTCTTTTTGGAAGCAGCCAGGGGGAGCACCTGTGTGCCAATTTCCTGCAGGGCCTTGCGCTGCTCCGGCGTCGCCTTCTCATCCACGTAGAGATAGGAGAAGTTCCATTTGCCGAAGGATGCCATCATGGACTCACCATCCGGACTTTGGACAAAGTTCGCCACTGCCAGGCCGTCGAGCTTGGTGTCGCCGTAGGTACCTTTCTTGATGAAGAGAACCTGCACACCGCCGCAGTTCATCTTGGTTGGCTTGGACTCGAACCAGCATGGGCATGCAGGGTCGCACGAACACGCTTCTTCGAGATCCCCGGTAATCTTCCAGTGCACCGGTTTGGCGGACTGGTCTTTGACTTCGTCAGCGGCGAACAACGTCACCGCACCCGCCGCAAAGGCGGCCATCACGAATGATTTCTTCATAGCTGGATGCCTGGGGTTCACAGGCTTTGTCAGATGCTACGACTCGACCTGCGCCGGGCAACGACTTTTTCCCAGGAAGGCACCGGATTCCACGCTCCATACTTTTGCAGGGCCCGACTTTTTTATGCGCTTAAGACTGATCTCCCGCTCAAGTTGCTTCACCCACGTGGGACAGGGGCGATCATACGGCAAACGGAGCCGCGTCTTCAACTCCACCCAAGTCAGCCCGGCGGAATGCCGCAGAAGCTCTTGCCGAATGGCATCTCTGAACTGGGTGTATTGCACGAGGAGCGAAGCTTGAAGTTAGAAAAATGGAAGGGCCAATCTATTATGAGCCAGTGATGGCCTATGCGGTATCCGGGCGGGATGCAAAAAAAATGACTCTGGGCCGCAACAAACTCCGAGTTCGCGAGTTAACGCCCCACGATATCCCGCCTTGCTAAAAGCCGGCGGATTCACCCAAACAAACAACCACAGTTCAGACTCATCGATATGAAATTCATTCTATCACTCACCGCACTTGCCCTCGCTGCCTCGACCACGTTTGCTGCCGACGACGCCAAGGGCAAAGGCGAAGGCAAGCGCGATCCTGAAGCGATGTTCAAGCGCCTCGACTCCAACAACGACGGCTCGATCTCCAAGGACGAGTGGAACGCCGCCCCTTTCGCCAAAAAAGACGCGGACGGCGCTGCCAAGCGCTTCACGGCGAAGGACAAGGACTCTGACGGCAAACTGACGAAAGAAGAGTTCGCCGCCGGCGGACGCAAGGGCGGCGACAAAGGCGCCAAGTAGTCTTCAGCCCACGGGCATCCACAGCCTCTCAACCATACCCTCGCCCCGGCTTCGTGCCGGGCTGGGGGTATGGTTTTTGCCGTGTGAATCAATGAATCGGTGAGGTGTCGTAGACCAGGACGCGGTCCCAAAGCGGTTTGCAGATCTCGACGAAGCGTTTGTGCCGGGGGCACTCCTTTTGGTAGAAATCGTGGTCGCGCATGTCCTGGAAGTGCAGGATCAGCGAGTAGCTAAAGGTATGGTCGGTGACTGGGCGGGCCTCCGTGGGGGCGGGTTTGCCGACGAAACCATGCACGAGGTAATCAATTTCCTTCAGAGCGATGAGTTCCTCCTCGAACACCTCGACCTGCGCAGCGGAAAGGTCCTTCTTCAACCAAAAATAGACAGCGTGAATCATGGGAAGCAATGATGACGTTTTTGCACCCGCTGGCAACTGAGTAGTGCGAGCCGTGAAGGTTTGGTCTAGGGTGGCGGGCATGTCATCACTTACCCATACTGACGCCGGCGGCCGCGCCGCCATGGTCGATGTTTCCGGCAAGCCGCCCCTGGCCCGGGAAGCGGTGGCCCAGGGCCGCATCACCCTGCTGCCAGACACCCTCCGCCTCATCCGCGAAAATGCCCTGAAGAAGGGGGACGTGCTGGCCGTGGCGCGCATCGCCGGCATCCAGGCGGCGAAACAGACACAGATGCTGATCCCGCTCTGCCACCAGATTCCGCTCAGCCAGGTCACCGTGGACTTTGCCATGGAGGACACGGGCATTCTCATTACCACCACGGCAAAAACGATCGCTCCCACGGGCGTCGAGATGGAGGCGCTGACCGCCGCCAGCATCGCCGCCCTAACCATTTATGACATGTGCAAGGCCGTCGATAAAGCCATGGTCGTGACCGAAGTAAAACTGCTGTCCAAAACCAAGGCGGCCGTCCAGAGTTAAGTCCGGCGTCCCCTGCCCCAACATCACCCTTTCGATCCCATTTCCATGCCCTCCGATTCTCCGCCAGTGCAGACTGGCATCATCACCATCTCCGATCGCGCCAGCCAGGGTGTCTATGACGATCTGGGCGGTCCGGCGTTGCGACAGGCGGCGGCGGGGTATGGTTGGCAGGTGGTGGTGGAGGCGATTGTGCCGGATGACCTGGAACGCATCCAGGCGGCGGTTCGCTCCTTCGCGACCCAAGGCTGCGGCCTGATCCTGACCACCGGTGGCACCGGAATCGCCGAACGCGATGTCACGCCGGAGGCGATCCGCGGCATCATGCGAGTGGAGCTTCCCGGCTTCGGCGAAGTGATGCGAGCCCGCTCCATGGCCATCACTCCGAATGCGATCTTGTCCCGCAGCCTGGCAGCGGTCGTGGATCGTTCCCTCGTCATCGCCCTGCCCGGCAAACCTCAGGGCGCCGTCGAGTGCCTGGGCTTCGTGCGCGGTGCCATCGATCACGCCGTGAAACTGGCGCAAAGGGTGCCAACCAGTTGTTGATGCCCACAAAAAAACGCGGCAAAAGATGCCGCGCTTTTTGTGAGGATATCCTCAAATCAGCCGCCATCAAGGCGGCGGACTTGGATTGTCCGGCGGATCCTCGGGGGGAAAGGACGGCGGTACACCGGGAGTAACGATGGTAGGACCCGCCGGATTGTCGCTGCCTGCATCATTTTGATTATTCACCTCGACGGTCGCGGTGGTGCCTGCAGGTGCTTCGGTGCCCGTGATGGTGACGTTGCCGTTGGCATCGACGTTGATGGTGATGCTGACATTGCCATCGACTTCGACGGTTGAACTGGTTTTACCGGTCGCGTCCGTGGTGGTGGTCACGACGACGCCGCCAGCGCCTGAGTAACTGATATTGGCATGACCGCTGATGGAGACGGTGTAGGTGGAGAAACTGGGCGGATTGAAGTCAGGTTCCCAGCGCAGGGCCAGGTAGCGGGCTTTGACCTTCTTCCCAGGCTTCGCGACGAGATGGCCGGAGCCGGTCGTATCTTCACCGCGCGCCACGGGTTCGGTGGTGTCAAAAATGGTGGGGTCAAACGCAAGCCGGCCGCGCCAGTCTTCCTTCTCCGGCAGGGTGTCAAAAGCATAAACCGCAAACCGGACGGGCCGGGGAGAATGCACCGAACCAAACTCATCCAACGCCCGCACCTGACCGAGGTCGTAAACCGCTGTGCGGTATTTTTCATCGGACTCGGGGAACTCGAGGCGGTTATTGCGGACGGCGTCATTGCGATTGCCGAACAACTCCGGACTGAGATAAAGCAGGCGACCACCACCGATGCCCGCGGCAAAGTTCACCGGCGCTCCACTGCCATCGTCGGACTGCGTCACTTTGTAGTTGGCGTCAGTGTCACCACCGATCGCCTGAAAGCCGCGGATCGTGCCGCCGCGGGTCAAGTCGAACTGTAGGCGCAGGAAGCGACCCTGGGCTGCTCCGGCCTCCAGTTTGATCAGCCGATCCGCCACGCTGAAAGTATCCTGGCCGAGTGAGTTCCAAGCTTTGCCGTCACCGCTGATGGACATGGCCACTTTGCCTTCGATGCCATCATTCACAAAGGAGACGCTTTGCACCAGGGCCGGTTTGACGAATTTGAGGATCGCCTCACTCTTGCCGCTGGCCAGCGTGATCGGCTTGAGCGGATCACCCAAGATCAGGGCGTTGGCGGGGGTCAGTCCCTTGGAAGAATCGACCGTGGTGCCCGAAAGCATGCTGGTCGTGATCGGCCGCTTGTCCACGGAAGGCAGCCGGCTCCATTTGGCAGTCACGGGTGTGACCGAGGTTGCGAGGGCTAAAAGGGATAGTAAAAAACGATGTCTCATAATCGAGAGCGAAGGGGTATTGCCGGCGGGCCGCTAACGTTCGCAAAAAAGCGAAAATTACGCCAATTCTACAACTATCATTCACGTTTGACTCACAAAGTAAAGTCAATTCGGGACGCGGCAGCTTGATATTCAGCAGGTTAAGCTTGTTCTTTAGTGCCTTTTGGTTTTTATTGAAAACATGAAGT
>JAXMIV010000344.1:0-2900 GCA_034377045.1 Prosthecobacter sp.
GCCAAACTTCGCCGCGACATCGCGCACTCCTTTGCATTCGCCACGCGCATCCTTGATGAACTGCCAGCGATCCGCGCCGTGACCGTGAAACACGATCAGCACGTCGTTCGTTTTGTCCGGAGAGTAGCCGGGCGGCAACAGCTCCACGTATCTTTGCTCGGTGCCGTCCACCTTCGCCGTGAAGGCGATGTCCCGCGGTTCGTCCGCCCAGACGGCGGCGGCGAGGAGCAGGAGGATGCCGAGACAAGTTTTCATCGGGGTGATTGGATTGAAGGCGCGGTGAGCGTGCATCGACTCGGCGCGTGGTCAGCGCCGCGGGATCACCGGCAGGACGATATGCGAGGCCTGCCCGACGGAGTGCATCACCTTTTGCTCCGCGACAACGGAATTGGTTTCGAGGCCGATATTGTCCGCGCCCGTGTTGAGATTGCGCAGGTAGTAGGGGAAGTAGCTGCTGGAGATCTCGACGCGGATGCGATGGCCCTTGGCGAAGGCATTGGCCGTAGCGCGCCAGAATTCGATCGTATATTCATAGACCCGGCCGGGCTCGATGACACTGAGTTTGTCGGCGTTGAAGGCGCCGGCGCGCGCGGGGTCGCGATGACGCGCCCGCAGGATGCCTTCGCAGAGCATCGCGGAGTAGCCATCGGGCTGCACGTCGATGAGCCGCACCATCCAGTCCGTATCGCGGGCGGAAGTGGCGGCGTAGAGTTTGGCGGTGATCGGGCCGGTGACCTCGACTTCTTCTTCCAACGGCGGTGTGGTGTAGACGAGCACGTCGGGACCGCTCGATGACTTGCGGGTATCGGCCGCTCCGTCTTCCAGGTGGCCGCCGGTGAAGGGTGAGCGCGTGGGTTTGGCAGGATCGTAGGTGTAGCTATCGAACTCCGCGCCATCCGCCGGATCGGGCGGCGACGTGCTGAGCAGGCCGTCTCCGCCGATGGAATTCGCACGGCCGCCGCTGCGCAGGAAATACTTTGTCCAGCGGGTCTGCGGCAGTGGCCAGTCCTGCTCGGCAGACCATTGGTTCCGGCCCATCACGAAGACATGCACAGGCGCGTCGTTCATCACACCGTTGTCGAGGCCTTTGAGCCAATGATCGAACCAGCGGCAAACGTAGCCGTCCCATGGGATGACGGCTTCGGCGCCGTAGTCGAACGCGCCGATTTTGCGGTTTCCATTGATGATGTGCGGCCAGGGACCGATGACGAGCCGGGGACGTTTCGCCTCGGGGGTGGCGCCGAATTTTTTCATCGCGAGATAGTTCATCGGCGAGCCGGGAAAATCGGCGTCGAACCAGCCGGTGATCGCGAGCGATGGCACCGTGACCCTCGCGTAGGCAGCCGGAGTCTGATAGGCGATGCCGCGCCAATAAGGATCGCTCGCGGTGTGGCCGCGAATCCACTGCTCGAACCAGGGCGCATCGAGCGCACCGCGAATTTCGTTCAGCTTGAGGTAGGGCAACTGCATGTAGTCATTGAGGCGCCGGTCGGCGGCACCGAATCCGCCGTAGGGACCTGGCCCGATGATTTGCCCCACACGGCCGGCCATGGTCCCTGCCCAATCCAGCATCACGCCCACGAGGACGCCGTTTTGGTAAGGGACATTGTGGAACTGATCGGGCGGCGCGACTTCGGGCACGATGGCCTTCAAGGCAGGCGGTGCCTGCGTGGCAGTCCACCATTGCGTCCAGCCCATGTAGGAGAGGCCCATCATGCCCACCTTGCCGTCGCACCAGGGCTGCGCGGCGAGCCACTCGACGAGGTCGTAGCCATCGGTCTTGTGTCTTGGATCGAAGGGATCCCACTGCCCTTCCGAGTCGAAACGTCCGCGCGAGTCGGCCACGGCCACGACATAACCCCGCTTCGCAAACCAACTGCCGCGCGCCTGGTAGCCCGGATTGTTGCCGTAAGGCGTGATGATCAGGATGGCCGGCGATTTGCCTTCGGTCTTCGGCTGAAACACATCGACCGAGAGCCGCACGCCGTCGCGCATCTTCGCCTTGTGGCCGCGCGTCGCCTGCACCTCGAACTGCTCGGGCGAGTATTTTCCCGGATCGGGGGCCTGGCCGGAGGCGTGAAACGCAGACAGCGCGATGCAGAGAGCGGAAAGGAAGTGGCGTGGATTCATGGGGGGTGCAGATCAGAGGCGCGTCGCTTGCGCGGAGGGTTAACCTAGGGGAATAGCCGCAAAGAGGCACAAAAGACGCAAAAGGATCGAACTGCCTCACGCCGACGATGGACGAACCAATCCCCATTTTGCGGAGGATGACTCGGCCGGATATTGCACTTTTGTGCCTTTTGCGCCTTTTCGTGGCTCATCCTCATTACTGGCCAGGCTGGCCAAGCTTGTTCGGTTTTGCCCACAGAATGCGCGCGACGAATGTGGCGCCTTCGGCTCCGCGCTGTTTCGAGTCTTTCATGAACATGCCCTCGGAGACGGTGACCCAAGATTCCGTTTCGCTGATCGCGCACGCGCCAAAGTTGCCCAACTCCGCGCCCCGCTGGGGCACGACGACTTTTTCCGTGCTGCGGATGACCTGCAGGGTCTCCGGGTTCACCTGCGCCATGAAGAGCGGCGCGCGATGACGCACGATGTGGTCGTTGTTCGCGCCGCGGCGGGTGTAGACGAGGAACAATCCGTCGCTGTGCGCCAGCCAGTGCTGTTGCGTGTTGTAGCTGCCGAGTTCCGTGCCGTCATCGAAGAGCCAGGGCTTCGGCTCGGCGAATTGCAGGCCATCGTTGCTCACACTGACGTAACCGCGCAGGTCATTACGCATCGTCAGGAAATACCGGTCTTGAAAAGCGATGAGCGATGGCTCGTAAAGGCCGCGCTTCACATCCGAGCGCAGCACCGATCCGTGCCGCAGGTAGCTCAACCTGGCGCCATCGAAGCGGCAC
>JAXMIV010000345.1:0-7705 GCA_034377045.1 Prosthecobacter sp.
GGATGATCTTTATCGGAGTGCGATGCGGCCTCTCCCCAAAGGGGCGAGGGAAGCCCTATGTGGAATGCGGGGACTTGAACGCGATTCGACGATGCTTTTCCGGTGTGGAAGGCGCGAAGACTAGACTTTTCCCTCGCCCCCGGAACGGGGGCGAGGGAAAGGGTGAGGGGGCCATCGCTGGAAAGGAAGACTTCACAATTAATGTGCGAGAAACTGATCGAGCGCTGCTTTGGAAATGCGGTACTGGGTGCCGATCTTTTTGCCTTTGAGATCACCCGCCTCGATGCTGGCGATCACGTCAGCTTCGGCGACGCCGAGGGTTTGGGCGACCTGGGCTGGCGAGAGGAATTCTGTGGCGGCAGCGGGCGCCGCGGCCGGCTGCTGCTGTTGTTGTGGGTTGAACGCGCCCTGCGCCATCATCTGTTGGGCCATGCCAAATCCCATCGCCAGTTCGGCGGCAGTGCCGGCCGCGGAGCCCCCAGGCATGGCCATGCCCTGGCCCATCTGGAACTTGACGTAATCGTTGAGATTGCCGACGGCGCCCATGCTGGAACGCTTGTCGATCGCGGCTTCGACTTCCGGCGGCACACTGGCGTTTTCGAGGATGAAACTGGTGATCTCGATGCCGTACTTGCTTTGTGTGGCGGGATTGATCAGCGGCAGCAGCGCCTCACCGAGTTCCGCATAGCGCGTGGCAAGGTCGAGGACCGGCACCTTGGCGGAGGCGAGCGCATCCGAGAAGACACTGATGATGCGGCTGCGCATGGTGTCCGCAAATTCGTCGAGACGGAAGTGATGGTCGGAACCGGCGATCTCCTTGAGAAAGAGCTTGGGATCGGAGATGCGGAAATCAAAGATGCCGAACGCGCGCACACGGACGATGCCGAAGTCCTGATCGCGCATCATGATGGGATTGCTGGTGCCCCATTTGTTGCCGGTGAAGAGCCGGGTGTTGACGAAATACACGTCCGCTTTGAAGGGCGATTCGAAACCATATTTCCAACCCTTGAGCGTGGATAGGATGGGGATGTTGTCCGTGGTCAGGCTGTGTTTGCCGGGCCCGAAAGTATCGCCGAACTGGCCCAGGTACACGAACTGCACCATCTGTGATTCACGCACGATGAGCTGCGCGCCATTCTTGATTTCCTTGTCCTCATCCGGAAAGCGCCAGGAGTGGGTGTCGCGCGAGTCATCAGTACACTGGATGATTTCCAGAAACTGTCCTTTGAGGTAGTCCATCAAGCCCATGGTCGTAGCGTGTGAGAGTTTGGTTTTTTCCGTGCAGCCGATTCTAGGCTAGGCGGAGCCAGGTGCGATTAAAAGTGAAAAGGGTTTTTGGAATCGGTCTGTGGAAGCGAGAAGCAGCCGGGAGGGATCGGAAGGATCTGAGGGTTGCGGGGGCAGGCGTGCCCGCGTTTGCTTTTGAGGTGGGAAGGCAGGGGGGATTGGAGGGCGATGGGGATTCTTTATTTCTGTCGTTATTTTCGTGAAATTATGGATTAGATGCTTAAGGATCAAGGAAATGGGTGTGAGGACACTTGTCCCCATGGGGACGTGATGGGGACCGCCCGGAGACGGGCGGAGTAACGTTATCGCCGGCGCTGGATTCGCTTTCGGCGTTCATCGCTTGGGCGTCGGCGACATCGCCTTCGTATTCGGTTTCGCAGGCCAGTTGGGCGGCGTTGATGAGGTCGAGGGACTGGTTACTCAGATGACGCGGATAGGGGCGGATGACGGATGAGGAGGGATGTGAGTGTCGATTCAATCCAAGACTTGAGCACGGATTTCGATCGGATTCATACGGATTGCACGGATTGAAGAGTCGGGAGCAGGCAAGCGGGCGATGTTTTCTTTGCGTGGGGGGAATCCCGGGGTAGGGAGGGGCATGGCGCGGGCGTGGGTCTGCGTTTTCTTTGTCAGAGTCCGGGGCATGCATGAGTGCTCTGGCAGCCGTTCGCAGATGCAGGGAAGGCCGTGAAAACCGGCCACAGTGGCGCTGCGGTAACGGGTTACAGACCCTTATCTTTTGTCCGTTATGGACAGGGGAACAAAGCCAATCGGAGAGCGATCTCCGGTGAAGGCGAGGGGCGAGGCTAAACCCGGAGTCCGAACATCTCGCTGCGAATGCTCACACTCGTCTCCTCAGGTGAGGAAGATGAGACATAACTTCATCGCAACAATGAAGGGTGGGAGCGAATGCCCGCGCGGGGTGCTTTGCCAAGAGCACCGATGCTGCGCGTGTGCTCGTCCTTGCCGCAAGTAGCAAGAACAACATGAAATTGAAATTATTGGGAGTGGCATTGGTCTTCGGCGCGGGATGGCTGCGCGGAGCGGAGGTGAAGACAGGGGAGGTCAAAGAGACCAAGAAGGAAGAGGTCATCGGGACTTCTTCGACGGTGGTGGTGACGGCGACGATGGCGGAGACGGAGGCTTGGAAGACGGCTTCGAGTGTGCATGTGATCAGCCGGGAACGGATTGAGGCGCAGCAGTATCGGTTGCTGCCGGATGCGTTGCGGGAGGTGCCGGGACTGACGCTGGCGGACCGGGGCGCGCCGGGAGTGGTGACGGGCGTTTTTCTGCGCGGGACGAAGACGGAACATACGGCGGTGCTGATCGATGGGCGGCCGGTGCCGGCGAATCTGGCGGGGGCGTTCAATTTGGAAACGACGCCGCTGGATAATGTGGAGCGGGTGGAGGTGTTGAAGGGACCGGCGTCGAGCCTTTACGGCGGCAAGACGATCGGCGGGGTGATCAACATCATTACGCGCAGCGGCAAGGGACTGGAGAAGCCGCGGACGACGGCGTTTGCGGAGGCGGGCAGCTACGGGAGCTTTCGCGAAGGGGTGAGCACGCTGGGGGCGGCGGGAGCGCTGGATTGGGCGGTGGATTTTGGCCGCACGGATGTGCAGGGGCACCGGATCAACAGCCAGTTCCAAATGAGCAATGCGGCGGCGAAGATCGGTTATGATATCGCGGACAGTCTGCGGTTTGACCTGGATGTGCGGTACTACAATGCGGAAGTGGGCATTCCCGGGGCGGCGACCGGCTTCGGCGCGAATGATCCGGATGATCATTTGCAGACGGAGTACTGGAGCATCTCACCACGAGTGGTGTGGGACACGACGGAGCAGTGGCGGCAGACGCTGACGTTTTCCTCGACGCATTTCCGCCAGGTGGCTTTGACGCCTAACAATTTGTTTCCCCAAAACAACCGGGTGACGGTGCGTAATCAGTTCGTCGAGTTCCAGAGTGAGTATCGGCCGATTGAACAATGGACGATCATTGCGGGGTTGTGGTTCCAGGACATGTCGTTCTCACGAGTCAATAATGACATCGGCGCGTATGACGTGGATGAAGCGGAGACAAATGTGGCGGCCTATGTGCAATCGCAGGCGGAGGTGCTGCCGGGTCTGAATGTGATGGGCGGCGTGCGGCTGGATCACTACTCGGACTATGGCGATGAGGTGACGTGGCGGCTGGGGGTAAGTTACCGGGTGCCGGTGACGCGGACGTTGCTGCACGCGAACTACGGCACTGCCTTTGCGCCGCCGAGTCCGCAGGACCGGCAGCCGGCGCTGTTTGGCAATCCGGGGCTGTTGCTGCCGGAACGAAGCCGGGGTTTTGAGATCGGGATTGAGCAGCCCTTTGCCAATGACAAGGCTTCGGCCAGTGTGACGTGGTTTCGCAATGACATTCGCAATTTGATCGAATTTGATCCGACGCTGTTTGTGCTCCAGCAAATCGACAAGGCGCGGACGCAAGGGGTGGAAACGGGCCTGCAATGGCAGCCGTGCGAGCGGATGGGATTTGATTTTGCGTATACGTATCTCGACGCGGAAAATGTCAGCGACAGCCGGCTGCTGGTGCGGCGCCCGCGGCACACGCTGAATGGCGGGCTGTGGGTGCGGCCGGTGGAGAAGGTGCGGCTGGGCATCTCGGCGCGTTATGTGATCGACCGGGAGGACGGCTTTGGCACGGCGCAGCGGGACATCGAGGATTATCTGAATGTGCGGCTGACGGCGAGCTGGCAGGTGTGCAAGGGATGCGAGCTGTTTGCCCGGGTGGAGAATCTTCTTGGGGAGCGGTACCAGGAGGTGCTGGGCTTTCCGGCCTACCGCACGGCGGTCTATGCGGGGGTGAAGATCGTTTTCTAATCGGCAATTCTTCTTGCCGAGCGCGGCGGGTGGAGGAGCATGGAGGAATCCGGCACCTCCGCCCGTTATTTGTTTTGCCCCATGAACGACGCCCCTGTGACCATCCGCCGTTACCGAACCGATGACCTCGCCACGCTGCGGCGGATCACGGTGGATTCGTTTGGCAGTGTGGCGCTGGAGCAGATGATCGAAGATCGTCTGGGGGTGTGGAGTGAGCGGGACTGGAAGGCGCGCAAGGCTGACCACATTGATGAAGATTGCACGCTGAATCCGGACGGCTGTTTTGTGGCGGATCGGGACGGGGAGATCCTGGGCTACATCACGACACGGGTGGATCCGATCAATCAAAAGGGGCGCATTCCCAACCTGGCGGTGGTGGAAGCCGCGCGCGGGCTGGGGCTGGGGCGGCGGCTGATTCATCATGCGCTGGATTACTTCAAGGAGCAGGGGATGAAGGTGGCGCAGATCGAAACCATGGCGTCGAATGTGATCGGCCAGAATCTGTACCCCTCCTGCGGATTTCAGGAAATTGGCAGGCAAGTCCACTTTGCGATGCGGCTGTAAAAGCCCTGGCGCACGTATTTTCATTGGATTGCCAGCAACGAATTTTTCCTGTTATGAAGACGCCTGTTTTTGCCCGCCTGATTTTCGCGGTGCTGTGCCTCGGGGCAGCCGGGGTGATGTCGAGTTGCACCTCGGCCATTGAGCAGCGGATTGTGAGGAATCCGCAGTTGTATGAAAAGCTATCGGTCAGCGATCAGGGGCTGGTGACGCATGGAGAAATCCGGGAAGGGATGACCAAAGATGCGGTGTATCTGGCCCTGGGCCGCGCCGATTATGTGGCGGAAGGCCGCGAGCGCGGCGCCGGGATTGAGCGCTGGACCTATATGGGATCGCAGCCGGTGCATACCTCCAGCATCGGTATGGGCTGGGGCACGGGCGGGTATTATGGTGGCGGCCGTTTGGGCTATGGGTACGGCCGCATTTGGGATCCGTATTGGGGCGGCTACGGAGCCTATGGACCAGGGATCGATTATGTGCCGTATCCGGCGGCGATCGTGGAGTTTCGCAATAACCGGGTGACGAAGTTCCTGCGGGAGCCGCGATGAGGTACAGTAGCCGTCACGCTCCGCCGTGACGAGCACAGCGCCTCCGCAAGCCGGCACCATCTCCATACTTCGATCCCGCGCTCCCCCAGCAACACCCACCGCTCATCACGGCAGAGCGCAATGGCCTTCACCCACATCGGTCCCGCGTTCTTCTGCATGAGCGCTGAAAGCGCGACAGATTATAGCCCAGGGCATAGCGAGCCTTGGCGAGCAAGCCCTGGGTCACGCACACCGCAAAGACGGGCGCGAAGCCAGCACGTCGCGAGGATCATGCATTCGCCAGAAGCGCCGCGCGTGTAGGCCATCGCCCGCTACTCGACCTGGCGGCGCACCGTCGCGCCAGGGTTCATGAGGTCTTCACGTTGCAGGCCAGTGAGGCCCTGAATGCGCCGAAGCAACCACATCAAGAGCGCAAAGGTGACCGCCACCAGAGGGATGCCGATGATGATGAAGCCCGCCCAATTCTGTGTGCCGATCGCTTTGACATAAGCCTCCGAACCGGGGCGATTGTCACCCAGCAAATAAAGCACCAGCATGGAATTGGCGATCGCGGAGCCTAGGCAGGCGGCCGCCATGCCCCAGGAAGCGCGGTAAAGCAGACGCTGGAAGAGGGCCTGCTTCTCGGCAGTGTCGAGCGCGGCATTGAGCAGCGTGTGATTGATGATCTGCGGATTGAGCAAAAGTTCGGTGATGAGCGGCTTGCCCCAGCGATGACTCAACGGGAACGCGAGGCCAAGGAAAATCGGAAACGCGGCCTCCTTGGCGGCGAACCAACCGGCGTTGAGATTAAGAAGACCCAAGCCGCCCGTGATGATGATGGCGGCGAGCCCGAGGATGGAAAAGAAGTTCAGCCCGCGCCTTTTGATGAAGCAGTAAACGCCAAACCCAAGCGGCAGCAGCAGCGCCACCACCAACGCCCAAGCCGGCCCCAGCCGCTCCGGCTTGCTCAAGTACTCGAGCACCACGGAAGGCAGGATAACCGTCAGCAGGAGATCGCCGAGCGGGTGAGGTTGGGATTTTACAGGGGCCATTGTAGACAGAGGAAACCGCACACCACCATCGGGGGAGGCCGCTCTGATGGCAAGACGGATTGCTTTCACCCCGCCTTGCCCTCGCTCACAGATGACAAAGGCCAAAGAGAACCGCAAAACGGGCAGGCAAAGTAGTCATGAGCTTTAGCTCGTGAAGATGTCGCAAACGCATGCGGCATCGAAATGCCAGTCCATGTCTGTGAAACTCTGCACTACATTCGCAAGCGTCAACTCGGGGTCAGTGTCAACTCGGGGTCAGTGTGCAAATACTTGACAAAAGCGCCTCTAGCGCCATCCTGGCTCCATGCCGCGCAGCCTGCGTCTTCAGTATCCGGGTGCTTATTATCATGTCATGGCCCGAGGCAATCGCCGGGAGCTGATCTTTCATGATGACGATGACCACCGCTTTTTCCTCAAGGCTCTTAGCGAAGCCTGCGCAATGACCGGCTGGCAGGTCCACGCCTGGGTGCTTATGGGCAACCATTATCACCTCTTCATCCGGACTCCCGAAGCGAATCTCGTGGCAGGCATGGCTTGGCTGCAAAATACCTATACCCGCCGTTACAACGTCCGCCACCGGGCCTGGGGCCGCGTCTTTGGCGACCGCTACAAAGCGGTGCTGGTGGAGGGCGACGATCGCTACCATTACCAGACCCTGATGGATTACATCCACCTGAACCCCGTGCGCGCCCGCCTGGTGCGGCCGAAGGCTGGGCAGAGCGTGCTGGATTACCCGTGGAGCAGTCTGGCCGGAGGTTATGCCCTGGCACCCGCGCGAAGAGCCAAGTGGCTCGCAGCCGAGGCGGGATTGCAGGCCTTTGACCTGGCGGACACCACCGCCGGGCGCCGCCGCATGGTGGAGCGGTTGGATCGGCGCGCGTTGATGGAGCCGATGAAATGCAGCGGAGTGCCTCTCCCGGACGAGGAGGCCGATGCGCGATGCAGCCACCTGCGGCGCGGCTGGTATTGGGGCACCCAGGCCTTTGCCGAAAAAGCCCGGACGCTGGCCAGCAAACTGTTAAAGGCCCGCAGCCCGGCCTCACGAGCCTACAAATCCGTGCCGCAGGTGCGCGCCCACAGTCAGGAGCAGGCTGCGCGATGGCTGCGCGAAGGCCTCAAAGCCGCCGGCCTGAAGCCGGCCGATTTGGGCCAGTTAAAAGGTTCCGATCCGCGAAAACTGCTGCTGGCCCAGTGGCTATGGACAAAGACCACCGTATCTCAGGAATGGATCGCCGCACAATTGGCGATGAAAAGCGCCGCCAACGTCAGCCAGCAACTGCGGCGTCTCAACGAAAAGAAACTCTGGCCCAAACTCCCCGCCGCCCTGCGAACCTTCCTAACCCAATCCGCAACCTCAAATGAAACCTCCCGATGACCCTGCCGCTACATCGTTTGTCAAGAATTTGCACAC
>JAXMIV010000346.1:0-5726 GCA_034377045.1 Prosthecobacter sp.
TTCAGTCATCGACAGGCAGAGGGAACGGCCGCCAAAGCCGGTGCCCGTGGTGGCCGCCTTGATGATGCCGGCATGCTGGGTCCAGCGCGCACCGAGGAGCGGTTTCCAAACCTTGGGGTTGAGGACGCCGATGGTGAGCCAGCGATCCATGGGCACGGGATTGGGCTTGGCGATCAGGTGCTTCAACTCATTCACGGGCATGGCGAAGCCGAGGTTTTCGGTGCGGGCGGATTTCAGGGTCAGGAGGCCGATGACCTCGCCCTTGCGGTTCAGGAGCGGGCCGCCGCTGTTGCCCTTTTCAATGGGCACGGCGACGCGGATCATGGGGATGTCATTGACGACATCTGGAAAGGCGGAGACGACACCGTCGACAACGCTGAAGGCGAGGCCTTCGGGATTGCCCATGGCGACGATGGGTTGGCCCTGGACGACGGCGTCACTGTTCGCCAGTTTGAGGGGTTTGAGACCCTTTTTGGCGACCCGCAGCAGAGCGAGGTCCCAATGGGCATCCGTCGCGGTGACTTCGACGACTTCGTATTTCTGGCCGTCGCCGGTTTCGATCTCGAGGCGGCGGGCTTCGCCGATGACGTGGAGGTTGGTGGCGATCAAGCCGTCCGCACTGACGACAAATCCGGCGCCGAGGCCGTCGACGCCGTCGCGTCCGACCTGCATGACCTTGACGACCGAGGGCCGGATCTCAGCGGCGATGGCTTCGACGGACTTGGTTTTGGCAGACTCGCCCTTCCCCGCCGCAGCGAGGCACGGGGCAGCCGTGAGGAGCAGCAGGCAGAGGAGCGGTCGCATAGAGTACCAAGGATGCCTTGAAATACGTGGATGGGGAACGGATTTCTGCATTGGGGGGCGGACGCGGGCGGGCTGGTGGGCGCGAAAGGACTCAGGAGTCGTTGGATTTTTAACCGCAGAGGGGCAGAGGAGCAAAGGTCGCAGAGTTTTCGATCTGATTGATTTTGTTCGACCTAATCTGGAATGAGTGGGCTAGTTTGTTGAGGTTCAAAAGGATAGGATGGGGATTGAGAATCCCCAAGGGTCCCCAACGATCCCCAGATCCCCATTTTGGGGAAGCTTGACAAGCAGGGGGCGAGCCAGATTTGGCGGTGCGTCCACATGGTCCACATGGTCCACATGGTCCACATGGTCCACATGGTCCACATGGTCCACATGGTCCACATGGTCCACATGGTCCACATGATGGACGGTGGGAAAGAGTGGGACGGATTTAATGAGGAAGGCAGGAATGCAGGAAGGGTGGTCTCAGACGGCCGATCTTGTCGTTTTTGAGATTTTTCCTGCCTTCCTGCTTTCCTTATTTTTTGGATTGGCCGAAACGGCACGTGGGAGGGCATCTGGGGTGAGTGACGCCTGATCGGCCGCCATTCTTCGCTGGGGAGCTTCGAAGGCCAGGGGCTCACGCCGGCCGCTCCGGGGAGTGGCGGGGCGGTGATGAACGAGAGCGTGAACACGGAGTACCGGGGGGAATAACCAGGGATGATGCAAGGGTTTTTTGTGCGGAGAGTGTGAGCGTGGGAAAAAGTGATTTCGGGTTTGGATTGGGAGTGACTTTGTAGTGCTA
Organism: Prosthecobacter sp.; assembly: GCA_034377045.1. Lineage (GTDB taxonomy): Bacteria > Verrucomicrobiota > Verrucomicrobiia > Verrucomicrobiales > Verrucomicrobiaceae > Prosthecobacter. The sequence continues at coordinate 1,592 of JAXMIV010000346.1, forward strand.
GGCGCTGAAATTGCCGCGAATGAGTTCAAGTCACCTCAAAGAAACCTGGCAGGGATTTTCCGCGACGCGGGTGTATTTGCCGTTGTCGATGCTGTCGAAGAGGCTGCGGCGTTTCACGCGGACGCTGCGCGGGAAGCGGGCGAAGTTTGCGCAGATCACTAAGTTGCCGGCAGTGTCGTGGAAGTGTTGCACGCGGACGCGGTTGCCGAAGATCTGGGAGACGGATAAGAGCAATGGCAATGTGCGGGTGAGTGAGCTGGCGGTGCTGGCGGCGCTGGCGGCGGATTGTGAGGCGGGCGCGAGCATTTTTGAGATCGGCACGTTTGATGGGCGCACGACTTTGAACCTGGCGATGAACTCGCCCGCTTCCTGCGAGGTTTATACGCTTGATCTGCCGCCGGATGTGGAGACGAAGTTTGAGATCGCGCCGGGAGAGCGGCACATGATTGAGAAGCCGGTGCCGGGGACGCGGTTTGAGAAACATCGAGCAAGCAGTCCGGCGGTGATTGCGCGGATTCATTCGCTGCTGGGGGATTCGGCGGCGTTTGATTACACGCCCTATCACGGGTCATGCGGGCTGGTGTTTATCGACGGTTCGCATGCTTATGATTATGCGGTGTCAGATACGGCGAACGCTTTGAAGCTGCTGAAGAAGGGCGGCGTGATTGTCTGGCACGACTATGGTGTCTGGGAGGGCGTGACGCGGGCCTTGGAGGAGATGGCGAAGGGAGAGTTGCGCGGGTTGCGGCATATCCGGGGGACGACGCTGGCGATTTGGCGGGATGAAGCCTAATGAAACTCCTCGGCGAAGCGGGCTTGGCGAACGTCTTGTTCGGCGCCGGTGCGTTCGGTGAGGGGGGCGTAAAGTTCGGGGCGGCGGGTACGGATAAACATGTCGCCGAGGGTGCCGTGGAGCAGCGCGGGATCGAGTTCGGCGCTGACGATGGCGTCGGCCGCTTTCCAGGTTTCGGCGATGATGCGGCCGAAGGGATCGAGGATCATGGCGTTGCCGGTGCGGACTTCGTCGCCATCGGGTCCGACGCCGTTGCTGAAGGCGATGAAAAGGCCGTTGTCATGGGCGCGGGCGGGCAGCCAGGTGGTGAGCCAGCCGCGGCCTTTCTGGCCGCGGAACTCGGCTTCGATGGCGGCGGGATCGTTGTGGCGGTTGTCCCATTTTTCACGGTCGACCAGGCCCATGATGTTTTTGTTGCTCTTGTAGTCGCAGCCGCCGGTTTGATGCGGGGCGAGGAGCAGTTGCGCACCGAGGAGCTTGGTGATGCGGACGTTTTCGACGAGGTTGCAGTCGTAACAGATGAGGACGCCAAATTTCCAACCGTAAGGTGTGTCGAAAACGGTGAACTCGGAACCGGAACTCAAGTGATCGCTCTCGAAGGAATGCAGTTTGCGATGGCGGTGGGTCTGGCCATTCGGCAGGGCGACGACATAGGTGTTGTACATGCGGCCATCCGCAGCCACCTCGACAATGCCGGCGCCGATGGTGGCGTTATGCTGGCGGGCGAGTTCGATGAGTTGCTGCGCTGACGGACCTTCCGGCACGGGTTCCGCCAAGGTACGCAGTTCGTTCTCGCTGAGATTGAGCAGGTGCCAGTAACCCGTGGTGCAGAGTTCGGGAAAGACGACGACGTTGGCGCCTTGAGCGATTGCTTCGGAGGTTAACTGACGGATTTTTGCGAAGTTGGCGGCCTTGTCCATGGGCACGGATTCCATCTGGACGGAAGCGACGTGGAGGGGGTGCATGGGGCGTTGAAACGTTAAATGCGTTGACGCGTTGAAGCGTTGAAGCGTTGAAGCGTTGAAGCGAACTAACGATTCAACCGTTAAACGCTTCAACGGTTTAACCCTTCAACGCTTTTCACGATTCCGGCGTCAAGGCCGCGAGGAGCTCGTCGAGCGAAACGGAGACGATGGCGGAAGCTTTGTCACTCATGGCGTAGGGCAGGATGAGTTCGCGGCCGTGGATGAGGGAGCCGCAGCTATAGACGACATTGGGGACGTAACCTTCGCGTTCATTGTTCTCCGCGGAGAGCAAGGGCCGGCGCAGGCGGCCAAGCACTTTGGTGGGGTCATTCAAATCAAGCAGCGCCGCGCCGATGCAGTACTTGCGCATGGGGCCGACGCCATGAGTGATGACGAGCCAGCCGGCCTCGGTTTCGATGGGTGAACCGCAGTTGCCGACCTTCACGCATTCCCACATTTCGACGGGGCGCATGAGCAATTGCCGATCATTCCATTCATGGACGTTGTCGGAGAACATGATGAAGAGGTTTTCATCATCCTGGCGGGAGAGCATGGCGTAACGGCCGTTGATGCGGCGAGGAAAGAGGGCCATGCCTTTGTTCTGTACGGCGGTACCGTTGAGGGTGAGGACACGGAAATGCAGGAAGTCCTGAGTTTCGATGAACTGGGGCAGGATGACGCGGCCATTGTAGGCGGTGTAGGTGGCGTAATACATGACGCTGCCATGGTCTTCGGTGAAGCGGACGAAGCGGGCATCTTCGATGCCGTTGCTCTCGTTTGAGGAAAACGGGAAGATGATGCGCTCACTCAGGGCGATCTTGGGGGAGAAGCGCAGTTCGTAGTTGGAAGTGGCCAGCCAGCGGATGCACTCGAGGGCGCGGCGCAGATCGCGGTGTATGGGCTTGGAAATCCGGCGCACACCCGCCACGCTTTCGTCGAGCTGCTGAAGGGTGAACTGTTCCGGCAGGGCTTCAATCACAGCGGCGGAATACATGCTGTTGAAGCCCATCTCCTGAAGCTTGGTGTTGAAGCGCCTTTTGTAGTAGGAAGGATTGGGCACGATCTCCGGCACCGTGACAAAACGGGAGATCGGTTCGACGCTGGTGGTGCCGTCGGCATAGATGGTACCGGTACGGAATTCGATGGAGGAGATGTGCCCCTCACCGGTGGCCCGCAGGCTCATGACGAAACGCAGAGCGCCTTCGGGCACGCCTGCCTGGTCCGGGTGGGGGACGATGGACGGATTGAACAGCGCGGGGATTCGAGCGCGTACTCGCCGGAGAACAGGGCGCCGATGAGGAGCTGACGCAGGCGGGAAAGAGGCCGCTTTCCCGGGATGTGGTGCTGCACTTTATGATAGTGCGCAATCAGGAGCGACTCGATGTCAAAATGCCGCGAAGCGAACTCCGTGTGCAACGCCTGCAATTCAGCGGCGGCGTCCTCCTCGCTCAAGGCCAGGGCGCGGTTCAGAATGGCCGTCACGAGACGTGGATTGCCCGGGATGAACGGACGAATGATGACGCGCGCGCTTTCGGGCTGAAAGGTCACCTCATGGCGGCGGAGTCGGATGGGAGTCATACAACGGGGAGCAAGGGCACGGTGATGGGATAGTCGGCGTAATTCATTTCAGCGAGGGAAAGATGGAAGGCCAGGGAGGATTCGGCGCCTTGATTTTCGCTGATTCGGTCATGGTGCAGGCCGTCACTGCAACCACCGGTGCTGGAATCATAGAGGGGCTGACCGAGATCATTGCGGCCAAGGAACCATTCGAAGGCGCGTTGAGCTTCGCGCTGCCATGCGGGATCCTGAGTGGCGCGGTAGGCTTCGAGGCAGGCGGAAATCATGGCCTGCGCCTCGACCGGCTGCTGATCGAAATCCGCACGCGCACCGTCCCGCTGATAGAATCCGTTGCTGCCGATGGGACGAAAATGGCCTGCCTGGGTTTTTTGTATGGAGACGAGCCAGCGCAAGGATTTGAGGCCGATCGCAAGGGCTTCCGCATTGGGGGTCCACTGGCCGCTGAGAATGAGGGCCTGGCATAGGCGGGCGTTGTCGTAAGTGGCACTGGATTCGAACCACGGCCAGTTTTCAGTGGCGCAGTTCTTCCACAAGGTTACCAGTTTGTCGGTGAGGATGACACGCGCCGAGTTCATGCTGGTATTGGTGGGAAAACTGCGCAGATATTCATGAATGCCGAGCAGGGTGAAAGCCCAAGCGCGAGGCGAGGAGAATGAATCAACCGCAGGCAGGCCGCGCTCAAAGAGCTGGACGCACAAGCGGCGATGGCCCTCATGGCGGGAGCGGCCGACGCCGGTGCCCACGGCCCAGAGTGCCCGCGCGTGGCTGTCCTCACTGCCGGCCTCCTCAAGCCACTGGC
>JAXMIV010000347.1:0-5274 GCA_034377045.1 Prosthecobacter sp.
GCAGCTCGGCCTGTGACTGCGCCAGTTGCTGGCGTGCTCGCTGCAGCGAGGCGGCGCTGTTCTTCAACGGCAGCTTCACTCCCAGTGATTTGAGCGAGGCGCGCACGGAGTTGATGACGGCCACCCGCTGCCGCACCAGGCTGTCGCGCAGTTTGATGAGCAACAGGTCGCGCTGCGCCCCCTCGCTGCGGTGGCTCACCGGATGCAGCAGTTGCGGGTCCAGCCGCGCGATCCTTGCCAGCGTGCGTGCGTCGTTCACATCGCTTTTGCGCTCGCTGGTGTAGATGGCCCGCAGCTTGCGCGCATTGGCCACGATGACCTCCAGCCCCGCGCTCTGCAAAAGCCGGCTGATCCATGGGCTGTGCGTGCCTGTCTCCATGCCGACGCGCGCCTTAGGGTAGTCAGCGGCCAGTTGTGCAAGGGCCTTGGACTCATTGGCAATGCTGAACTCGCGCAAGATATCTCCGCGCTTGTCAAGAACGCAGACCGCGTGTTTCTTGTCCCCGAGGTCGATGCCGATTGTGGTGTGGTGTTGGGATGACTTCGCTTTCATAGGTGGAAGGCAGTCTCGATCCACTCCCCTGGCGCGACCTCAACTGCCTTCTCATTCTATCTTTAGCGTGCGTGGAGGGGAGCCGTCACGCTGAAGCGTGAACAACGTACTTCCGGTGGAGCTTGTGAAATTTTTCACAAATTCGCCTTGCCGCTCCATGAGCGTGGTAGAATACTCTGTTCAACCCCTGCCTGCCCCTCAAATGTCTGTCGTCAGTCGCGAATACGAGACCCCTGACACCGCTGCCAAAGCGGCGCGGCATCTTGAGAACCTGGAAGAGACCACCACCGACATCATCGGGGAGAAGCTGGTGCTCAACATGGGCCCCTCGCACCCGGCGACGCACGGCGTGCTGCGCATGATCCTGGAGTTGGACGTGGAGATCATGACGAAGGCGGAGCCAGACATTGGCTACCTGCATCGTGGTGACGAGAAGATCGCCGAGAACATGCATTACAACCAGTTCGTGCCGTACACGGACCGGCTGGACTACCTGGCGCCTCTTTCCAACAACGTGGCTTATGCTTTGGCGGTGGAAAAGCTGATGGACTGGGAACTGCCGGAGCGCGGCAAGGCCATCCGGGTGATCTGCTGTGAATTGGCGCGCATCTCCGCGCATCTGCTCGGCGTCGGCGTCTTCGCCATGGATGTGGGCGCCATGACGGTGTTCCTGTACACCTTCACGGAGCGCGAGAAGATCTACAATTTGTGCGAGCAACTGACCGGCGCGCGCTTCACCACCAGCTACACCCGGGTCGGCGGCCAGATCCGCGACCTGCCGGATGGCTTTGAGGCGGCGGTGCTGAAGTTCCTCGCCGAAGTGGAGCCGGTGATCGATGAGGTGGACAAGCTGCTGTCCCGCAACGCCATCTTCATCGCGCGGACCCAGGGGATGGGCATTATCACCAAGGAAGACGCCATCGCCTATGGCCTCAGCGGCCCGAACCTGCGCGGTTCCGGCCTGGCGCACGATCTGCGCAAGGCCAAGCCGTATCTGGATTACCAGAAGTATGAATTCGACGTGCCGATCGGCACCGTGGGCGACTGTTATGATCGTTATTTGGTGCGGATGGAGGAGATCCGCCAGAGCGTGCGCATCTTGAAGCAGGTGTTTGCCGACCTGCCAGGCGGGGCGATCAACGTGGCGGACGCGAAGAACCTGCTGCCGAAAAAGGAAAACGTGCTGATGAAGATGGAGGAGCTGATCCATCACTTCATTCTCGCCACCCAGGGCATCGACGCGCCGGCCGGCGAGGTTTACTTTGGCGCCGAAAATCCCAAGGGCGAGCTGGGCTTTTACATTTGCAGCAAGGGCGGCGGCGTGCCCTACCGCCTGAAAATTCGCAGCCCCTCCTTCGTGAACCTGAGCATCCTCTCGAAGATCCTGCCCGGCCACATGCTCAGCGACATCGCCGCCATTCTCGGCAGCCTGGATTTCGTGATGGGCGAGTGTGACCGGTGATTTCCGCCGCCTGCCCTCCCACGAGCAACCTTTATCTGAATTGACGATGGCCCTAGAAGTTCCTCCCCAACTGGAAGCAGCGATTGATGAGGCCATCTCTCATTATCCTGTTTCCAAGCGGAGCGCCGTCCTGCCGCTGCTGCATCTGCTGCAGGAACACTTTCGCTACATCAGTGATGACAGCGTGACCTGGGTGGCGGCGAAATTGGGGCTGGAGCCGATCCAGGTCCTGGAAGTTGTCACCTTTTATCCGAGCTTCCGCCAGAGCGCGCCCGGGAAATTCCACATCCGCGTCTGCCGCACGCTCTCCTGTGCCATGGCCGGGAGCTATGAATTGATGGAGTCCCTCTGCAAGGTCGCCAACATCGACCGTTCGCACGCGGACCATCACCACCCGATCGCGATCAGCGCCGACGGCAAATACAGCATTGAGTTTGCTGAATGCCTGGCCAGTTGCGGCTTCGGCCCAGTCTGCATGGTGGAGGACGATTTCCACGAGAAGGTGGAGCCCGCCAACGCCGCGGCATTGCTCGCCAGGTACGTTGCCTAACGGCATTAGGGTCCAAGCCACAAAAAAAACGCAGCCCGCGGTTGGGCTGCGTTTGGTTCGGCGATCGAGGAAGATCAGGCTTAACGCCAGGTTACGATGTCGTCCTTGGTATTGGGCGCCTTGTCGGGACCGTTGCTGAACATCAACGAACGCACGGTCAGGAAGTCGGAGGCCTTGCCTGCGATGATTTCATCATTGTTGGTCTTGTCGGGGTTTACGATACGGTTGTCATAGTTCGTGTCGAACTGAATGGTGTAGGGCATGCCCCAGATGTCCATCAACTGCAGTTCGGCGGCGTCGTCGGCGCCGGCCGTTGGATCGACGATGCCAAACAGGCCGTTTCGTGCATCTGGCAGATCGACGAATTTGATCTTGCGTGAGTTCATGTTGGGCGGGGAATCATCCGTGCGCGCCATGAGGATGCTGATCGGATTTTTTGCCCCGTCGGTGCCATCCGTCAAAAAGGCTTCCCGGTCCTCGTCACCGGTGCCGCCGCCCTGGCTCGGATCCATCGGGTAGCGATTGTATTCGGTCTGGTAGTGACCGATGGCGACCTGGACGTTTTGCATCGTCGACTTAATTTTCAGGGCATTGGCCTTCGCCATCACCAGGTTGTACACGGGAACGGAGAGCGAGACCAGGATGGCGATGATGACGATGACGACGAGCAATTCGATGAGGGTGAACCCCCGATGGTGGCGATGAAGCAAAGAAGTTGGCGATTTCATGGTGTTGGGATGGAGTGTTTTATTCCTGGTTTGTTTGACCGCTGGGTGGGGCAAGTGTTAACAAACAATCTGTCTTTTGTTAAATCAGAAAGCGCCGCGGACGTCAACATCAGAGACGCCGCGATGATGCCATGAAGATGCTTGCAGTGGGTTGCGAAGGGCTTACACTGAGCGCGTGCGACACGTGGTCGCGGGATGCGACGGTCAAGTTTTGATTGTCAACTAATGCTTGCATCCTATAATCGCGGGTTATAAATCCGCTCGTTAACGCAACACGCATCATTTAACAGAGCCGACAAGAACACGAAACATCTATGGCAAAGACAGCAAACAAAAGCAGCAAAACGAAATACGTTTATTCCTTCGGAGCGGGCAAGGCGGATGGCGACGGATCCATGAAGGCGCTGCTGGGCGGCAAAGGAGCGAACCTTGCGGAGATGAGCCGCATCGGTCTGCCGGTGCCTCCAGGGTTCACGATCACGACAGAGGTTTGTACCTATTATTACGCCAACAAGCGCAGCTACCCGGTCGAGTTGCAGGGGCAGATGGAAGCTGGCATCAAGGCCATGGAAAAGATCATGGGCTGCAAGTTCGGCGATGCCAAGGGCATGCCGCTGCTGGTGGCCGTCCGTTCGGGAGCCCGTGATTCGATGCCGGGGATGATGGACACCATTTTGAATTTGGGCCTCAATGACCAAACCGTGGTTGCGCTCGCCGCCGCCACCAACAACGAACGCTTCGCCTGGGATTGCTATCGCCGGTTCGTGCAAATGTATGGTGACGTGGTGCTTGGCGTGCAGAAGCGCGAAGGCGAGGACCATGAGCCGTTCGAGACCGTTATCGAAAATTACAAACATCAGGTCCATCACAAGGACCTTGTCGACAGCGATCTCACCGCCGCGGACCAGCAGGAACTGGTGAAGCGCTTCAAGGCCCTGGTGAAAGAGCGCACGGGCAAAGTGTTCCCGAGCGATCCCTGGGAGCAGTTGCGCGGCGCCGCCGGCGCGGTCTTCGGAAGCTGGATGAACGACCGCGCGATCGTCTATCGCCGCAAGTATGGCATTCCCGCCGAGTGGGGCACCGCCGTCAACGTGCAGGCGATGGTTTACGGCAATACCGGCAATGACTCCGGTTCCGGCGTGGCCTTCACCCGCAACCCCGCGAACGGCGTCAACGAATTTTACGGTGAGTTCCTCATCAACGCCCAGGGTGAAGACGTCGTCGCCGGCGTCCGCACGCCGGAGCCGGTGCTCCAGTTGCAAAAGGAAATGCCAAAACCCTACGCGGAACTGCTGAAGGTCCGCAGCATCCTGGAAAAGCATTTTAAAGATGTTCAGGACGTTGAATTCACGATTCAGGCCGGCAAGCTGTTCATGCTGCAGACCCGCAACGGCAAGCGCACCGCTGCCGCCGCGCTGAAGTTCTCCATCGACATGGTGAAGGAGAGGCTCATCGATTGGGAAACCGCCGTGTTGCGCAACCCTGCCGACCAGCTCGACCAGTTGCTCGCCCCGATTTTCGATGTGGCTGACGTCAAGAGGGCCAAGGTCATCGCCGCCGGCCTTCCTGCCGGCCCCGGCGCCGCTTCGGGCAAGATTTACCTGAATGCCGATCGTGCGGTCATCGCCGAACAGAAGGGTGAAAGAGTTCTCCTCGTCCGCAATGAGACCAGCCCCGAAGATCTTCGTGGCATGATCGCCGCGGAAGGCATCCTAACAGCGAAGGGCGGTGTCTCCTCCCACGCCGCGCTCGTTGCCCGCCAAATGGGCAAGGTTTGCATTTGCGGGGCTTCCGCCCTCGACATCGATTACAACAAGAAGACCGTCACCGTTGCCGGTCAGACCTTCAAGGAAGGCGACTTCCTTTCGATCGATGGCACGAGCGGCATGGTTTACGCGGGCGAACTCAAGACCGCCCCGTCGGAGATCATCACGGGCATGATCAGCGGGGATAAGGACGCCCAGGCCACCGAGAAGTTCAA
>JAXMIV010000348.1:0-4625 GCA_034377045.1 Prosthecobacter sp.
GCCAAGGTGATGAGGAAGCCCGCAAAGAAAGCGCCAGTGAAGAAGGCTGCGGTGAAGAAGGCTGCGGTGAAGAAGGCTGCGGTGAAGAAGGCTGCGGTGAAGAAGGCTGCGGTGAAGAAGGTCGCTAAAAAGGCGGTGAAAAAGGCCGCGAAGAAAGCGCCGGCACGAAAACGCAAGCATTGACTGAGGCCGCGCCAGACACAGCCATGTCAAAGGTTTGGTTAGGTGGTAAATCCGTCTTCCTCAGAAGCTTGCGATGAAGTCATTTTGATGGCATTGAGTGTGCGTGAGTGACTCACCCAAACCATGGTGCCTGTATGTTCTGCGTTGCGCGGACGGTACGCTTTATTGCGGGATCACCAACGATCTGGCGCGACGCCTCGACCTGCACAACCGGGGCGCCGGCGCGCGCTACACCCGCGGTCGCGGTCCCCTGGTGCTATTGCGCTCATGGCCTGCCAAAAACATGTCTGCCGCCCTCAAGGCGGAGGCAGCCTTCAAGGCCCTGCGCCGCCCCGCCAAAGATCGCTTCCTCACCGCCACCCTCGACCTGCTGTGCGATTCATGAGGGTTGGCGCCGCCAGCGACTTCGACTCCAGCGTTTATGAACTGGTTTTATTGGGCACTGCTCTCCGCCCTGGTTGCGGGCTACGCGGAAGCAATGCCGTAGCTGCGCTCCACGCTTTTCCAGTTCACCACGTTCCACCATGCGGCGATGTATTTGCGCCGGTCATCGTGATAGCGCTGGTAATAGGCGTGTTCCCAAAGATCGAGGCAGAGGATCGGCTTTCCCTGGTCCTGCCAGGCAACATAGTCCTTCATCAAGGGATTGTCCTCATTCGCCGTGGTGCTGATGATGAGTTTGCCGTCGTAACGATAGGACAACCAAGCCCAACCCGAGCCGACGCGATTGAGAGCCGCTTTGGTAAAAGCGGTTTTGAAGCCATCAATGCTGCCAAAGTCCCGCTGGATCGCCTGTGCGTATTTTCCGATGGGCCCGGACCGCCCGCGGGCGGGCGGCGCCAGGAAACGCCAGAAGGCGGTGTGGTTGACGTGCGCGCCTCCATGCACCCGGATGGACTCGACCATATCCGAGGCAAGGTGCCCGGGTTTCCGTCCCAAGGTCAGCACCGACCCCCGGCTGGGTGGCTCGAGCAGGTTTTGCATGGTCGGCATCAAGGTCACCAAGTTTGCCACTGTCAGGTTCGACCGGACCAGGGTCTCGTTCAACTTTGCCAGACATTCCCTATGATAGACATCGTGATGGAGGCGCAGGGTCTCGGCATCGAGGAAGGGTTCCAGCGCGGCAAACTCAAACTCCAACGGTTCCAGGGTGAGGGGCACGCCACGAACTCTAGGCGCTTCCGCCGCCAGAAGCTTTCCCGCCAGTGCAGCGCCTGCCGCATGAATAAACGCACGCCTTTTCAGCATGGAGACTATCATTATCAAGTTTGTAAAAATTTGGCAAGAATTGATCGCGAAAAATAATGCGATTTGCACAATTCGTTCGGCGGCCGGTGGTCTTTCACCCAAGGTCCAGAGCGGGAAAAGCGGCAAAGCCGGCTGGCTCAGCGGCTTGCTGCACGGGGCTGATTCCGGCGAGAGGCGGCTTTTTGTGGTAGTATTTGCGCAGGCTTTCCAGTTGTTCGGCCCAGAAGGCCTGTTCGAGAAGGCCGGGGATGCTTGCCGGTGTGAGGGCGATTTCGAAGTTGGTTAGAATTTCGTCCGAGGTGCGGGTGGCGAAGGCGCTGAGCAAGGGGGCGAGGTGGTGGTGTTCCGCGGGCAAGGGCAGCCGCAGCGCCAAAGGGGCGGCGGGATTCAACAGGCCCATGGGGAATGCGGCAAGGCTGAGGCCGGGGTTCAGGCTGCGGAGCAGGCAACGCATCAGGGTGGCATGAATGTAACGGAAGGAGGAATCGAGCGGCCCATGGCTGCTTTCCGCCAGAGACGGTGCGCGTGCCAGCCTAACACTCATGGTGTCAGCGGTGAGATCGAGAGTCAGCCACCAGGGGGGAGCCTGCCACACGCCGGCACGGTTGAAGGGCGGGCGGTGTTCCAGCAGCAGCGCGGCTTCGCATTGCTGCGCTTCGGCGGGGGTGGCGCAGAGACGGAACTCAATCCGCGCGATGCGTTGCACGAGGCGCAGGGTGCGGCGCGGATGGCGCTCCGGGCAGACGTGGCGATAGCTGCCGACACGGGCGCGAAGGTCGTTGGACTGGCCGATGTAGAGAAGGCGGCCGTGGGTATCGTAAAAGAAATAGACGCCTGGCTGGCGGGGCAGGCTCTGGAAGAAGGCCGCGCCCAGCCGGGCCGCGAGCGGGTTGCCGATCTCAAGCAGGCGCATCTGACGGTGGCGTGGCACCGGTTCCTCGGTCTCTGAAGAGGCGGCCATGGCTGCGGTTCATTGGCCCAGGGAGTGCCGCATGATGCGGTCACTGTGGGTGATCGGAAGGGAATAGTGGCCTTCATCGTCCACCCAATGGGTGGTGGCGTGGGGCATGATGGCGGCGATTTTTTCGGAGTATCGCCAGTCGATGTTGCGGTCCGCTTTGCCATGCCAAAAGTTCACCGGGTAGGTGACCTCGCTGAGTTCGAATCCCCATTCGGCCAGGTAGATGTCGGCATCGGCGATGACCATGCCGGGACCGCGCCGGAGAGCTTCGACCATGCCGCCGCGGACGATCTGGAAGAGGCCCGGATCGGAGAGGACGCGGCGATCCGCCTCGCCGAGCATGCCCATGAGCCAACGCAGGGGCGCCCGGCTGGGGTTGCCCCGGGTGAGGCGGGCGCCGAGGGTGAGCATGAGACCGAGGACGGCGGGGAAGACGCGCCGAAGACGAATCATGAGGCGGTAGGGCCAAAACAGGCTTTGGTGACCCAGGAAACTCAGGGGCGGGGCGCCGCAGACCACGGTCGCGCTGAGGAGGCGGCCGGGCATTTTTAGGGCGGTGGCGAGGACGTAGGGTCCGCCGCCCGACCAACCGACGAGGTGGAATTTATCCGCGCCAAGATGGTCGGCCAGTTCCCGAAGCGTTTCCGGCCAGTCGAGCAATCGGCGGTTTGGCTGGTAATCCGACAGGCCGATCCCGGGCCGGTCCGGGGAGATGATGCGCAGCCCCAGTTGCTTCCCCGTTTCGTCGAGCAACGCCCCCTGCACCCGGGCGCTGGGCCAGCCGTGGAAATAGAAGAGCGGAATGCCTTCGGGCGCGCCGTGCTCCGCGTAGCCAAGCGTCAGGCCGGAGGCGAGTTTCAGAGTGTGATCGGACATGCCAGGGGGGCCGCAGATTAGCGGGTTTTGGGGAGGAAACGAGGGGAAGCGGTGGGGAAATGGGGATGTTTTAATTTTGTCCCCATTTTGTCTTTTTGGGGCTCAATCGGTTGATTGTCAGCGCCTTAGGATGGGGATTTCGAATCCCCATTTGTCCCCATGGGGAGATTAGACACGCACCCTGCGGAATCCAAAACGGCGACAGGAATGTCGCGGCTCCGGGGAGCATGATCGCTATTTGGCGATGGCAGGATTGGCAGATCGGAAAACACCTCTAACTGGGGGGAATAACCACTGCGATTGCAAGGGCTTTTTGGAGACGGTTGGCAATACGGCAGCGAGATTCCTTCCAAGCCACGGTCTGGTGCCCGCATCCGGGGACTACTGCCGACTCGAAAGATCCATGGCTCGCAATGTCGACATCACCAAGTGTTGCGGCACGCGTTCCTGTTCAATACGAAGGTTTGTGTGGCAGCACTCTTGATAGGCCTGTGTTTCGGATTCGGAAAGAAACAAAGTCTTGGGAGTCCGTACTCCGGTGCCACTATTAGACAGGTCACGAAGGCCTCTCAGCGTATCGAAGTCCATTAACAAGCTCTGGGTATGAGGAGCGAAAGCGCGAAGAGAGGACAACGCTTCAAAACCCTCGGCGTCGATGTCTCCCCAATAGATCACTTGGCAGCCGTGAATCCAAGCGACGCGTTGAAACAATACTACTCCATGACCCACCCCACCTAACACAAAGCTTCGCGGCATAACAGGAAGTGTGAGAGCGTTGACTCGGTTTTCCACAATGAACACGGTCAGACGAGAGACCGGAAGGTCAGCAAGAGCATCAAGGGGGAGTGACAACTCCTCGCAGGGCAAGGCAAGCTGCTTCCTCACTCCGTCATCGAGCGTTCGAATGAGGAGATGAGGCTGGACGTAGCGCAAGCCGAACCGGCGCTCGAAGTGTGTCTCCGATGAATTTATTGCACTCGGAGGGAGGACGAGGTCCAGCCACTCGCGTAGCACGCCATGGTGCCATTCGATAAACTTTGTGTGGACTGATAAAGGCAATTCACGAGCGAACAGCCTCGGTCGCGGATGGGCTTTGAAATATTGAAGCACCTCAATCAGCGCCTCGATGCTATTGGCCAACTCAGTCAGCTTGGTGACGTGAGTGCCAATCCATGGTTCCAATTCAGGAAAACTTTGCCGGAGGTGCCCAACCGCATGAGAGAAAGCGGTGAAATCCTTCTGTCGGCCGGCTAGCCAGAGGAAATCTTCCTCCGTGTCAATCATGATGCGCTGAGGAAACTTGTTCCGGCCATATTGACGGGAATCCCTCTCCACCCATTCCACGGTGTATCCTCTT
>JAXMIV010000349.1:0-3400 GCA_034377045.1 Prosthecobacter sp.
GTATGGATGTCACCTAAGCGGGGGACAAAAAAGTGCAATTTAGGACCGGATTGCTCTGTCAATCCGATGCCGGTCGTGAAATAGTCAACGCATTCTGATGAAAGAGTATGCCTATATCCATGAGGAAGGCCAGTTGCCCGCTCCGCTGAACGCGGTGCCGTTCCTCAACAGTTTCAGCGATGAGCAGTTGGACGAAGTTCTGAGCTCGTCCAGCCTGCTCCAGTGTGACTCCGGTGATATCATCATCAAGGAGGGCACGATCGACTCGCGCATCTACATCCTGCTCAGTGGCAGTTTGGAGGTCTGCGTGGGTGGCAAGAGTGTAGCGGCCATTACCCGCGTGGGTGATGTCTTTGGTGAGCTGGCGCTGGTGAATCACGACAAACGCGCCGCTTCGGTGATCGCCTCCAGCCGGGCGCTTTGCCTGGCGGTGGACCAAAAGTTTCTTCAAGACCTGCATCCGCGCGAAGAGGACCCCGCTTTCCATGCAGCGTTGTTTGAATTCGTCGCCCGGCTGGTGGCGAAGAAGCTCGATGCCACGTCGCGGCGCCTGGCCGTGGTCGAACGTGAGTTGCGTCTGCTTCAGGAAGCCCAGATTGCCCCGGTGGAGGCGGCCCTTCCGGTCCCTGCCCCACGCAAGACTGCCGCCGTCAAACCCCCGCCCCGTGCCAAAAAGATGGTGCGCAGCAAGGCTGGCGCACGGAATTAGACCGCCTCTGGATAGAGTTTCCTGATCCCGTCTTCGCTGGCGGGACAGATGCCGCGTTCCGTGATCAAGCCGGTGATGAGCCGCGCCGGGGTCACGTCGAAGCCATAATTCGCCACCGGCGACCCGGCGGGGATGATGCGCAGGGTGGATTCCCGGCCCGACTCATCGATGCCCTCGGCATGCGTCAGTTCTTCGGCGTTGCGTTGCTCGATGGGAATCTCACGAATGCCGTCGCTCAACGACCAGTCGAAGGTGGAGGATGGCAGGGCGATGTAAAAAGGCACGCCGTTGTCGCGGGCGGCGAGGGCTTTGAGGTAGGTGCCAATTTTGTTCGCGGCATCACCCACGCGCGTCACCCGATCCGCCCCGGTGATCACCAGATCGACCAGGCCGTGCTGCATGAGATGCCCGCCGGCATTGTCAGCAATGACCGTGTGCGGCACGCCCTCTTGGGCCAGTTCCCAGCCCGTTAGGCGGACGCCCTGGTTGCGCGGCCGCGTTTCATCCACCCAGACATGAATCGGGATGCCGGCGGCGTGGGCGGCATAGATCGGTCCGGTCGCCGAACCGTGATCGACAAACGCCAGCCAGCCGGCATTGCAGTGGGTCAGGATATTCAGCGGACGACCGGGATGACGAGCCGCCAGGTCCTGCAGCAAATGCAGGCCGTGTTGCCCGATCGCAGCGCACGCGGCAGCATCTTCATCAGCAACGCGTTCGGCAGTCGGCCGGGCGATTTCGGGGCCTCCGTCGCGAATCGCCTCAAGTTGAAGATTCACCGCCCAGGCCAGGTTTACCGCGGTGGGGCGGGTGGCAATCAACTGCGCCGCCAGCGCCTGGAGATCCGCCGCGCTCCGCGCCTCCCTCACCGCCAAGGCCATCCCGTAGGCGGCGGTGGCGCCGATGCAGCCGGCCCCGCGGACGGCCATGTCGCGAATCGCGGCGGCGACCTCGGCAACGGTGTGGAGCTCGATCAACTCAAACGCCCAGGGAAGCCGGCGCTGGTCGATGATGCGCACAGTGGCGGCGTCCGGCATCCAGACGGTGCGATAGGGTTTTCCGGAGACGCGCATGCCAGAGGGTGCCCAGTCAATGCCCGGAGATCAAATTTGAACTTTGAAGTTTGCGCCCCATGTTTCGCGCCCCATGCTTTCCGCCCCCCAACAGCTCGAAATCCTCAAACGCGGCACCGTGACGATCCACAGCGAGAAGGAGCTGGCGGAAAAGCTGGCGCGCGGCAAGCCCTTGCGCATCAAGCTGGGGGTGGACCCAACCTCGCCGGACATTCATTTGGGGCACGCGGTGGGCCTGCGCAAACTCAAGCAGTTTCAGGACCTGGGACATCACGTCGTCCTCATCATCGGCGACTTCACCGCCATGATCGGCGATCCCAGCGGCCGCACCACCACACGGCCGCCGCTGACCTATGACGAAGTGCTCGCCAACGCCAAGACCTACACCGACCAGGCCTTTCTCGTGCTCGACAAGGAAAAGACCGAGGTGGTCTTCAACGGCAATTGGTTCAAGGAGATGCCTTTCATGGAGGTCATCAGGCTCAACGCCCGCGTCACCCTGCAGCAGATGCTGCAACGCGAAGACTTCAAGAACCGCGTCGCCAACGGCACCGAGGTGCGCCTCCACGAGATCCAGTACCCCATCATGCAAGGCTGGGATAGCGTTGTCGTCCGCGCCGATGTCGAACTCGGCGGCAGCGACCAATTGTTTAACATCTTGGTAGGCCGTGACTTGCAAAAGGAAGAGGGCATGGAGCCGCAAGTCTGCATGACCCTGCCCCTGCTCGAAGGCCTGGACGGTATCAAAAAGATGTCGAAGTCCCTCGGCAACTACGTCGGCCTAACCGATGCGCCGAAGGAGATGTTCGGCAAACTCATGAGTATCGCCGACGAACACATGGCCAAGTACTACCTCCTCGTGCTCGGCGAAGACATGGATGCGAGCCTCCACCCCATGGAAGCCAAAAAACAACTCGCCGGCAAATGCGTCGCCGTCTACCACGGCGACGATGCCGCCAAGGACTGTCGCGAAGATTGGGATATTCGCTTCAGCAAGCGCGACCTCGACCACGCCGAGCTGCCCGTATTGGCTCTCAGCGACCGCCGCGACGTCCTCGGTGTCGTCCTGCACGCCTTCAGCACCACCTTCAACCACACCATCTCCGGCGGCGACGCCCGCCGCCTCATCCAAGGCGGCAGTATTCAATTGAATGGCGAAAAACTCACCGACCCCAAAGCCGAACCCGCCTGGGAAAGCGGCGCCGTGTTGAAGTTGGACAAGAAGCGGATGGTTAGACTGGGATAACCTCTTGATCACATCGTCCGAGGCGAGGCGCAGTTGCGGCACTTCCGCAAACACGTCGCCGGCAACCCACAGAAAGCCCGACTTCACGAAGGCTACGAGCTCGACCGCGAAGCGGAAAGTAGTCATGCGCTTTAGCGCGATAAAGACATCGCACAATCAGCGTCGACTTCTCGCCTTGCGCAAGTTTGGCGAGCTAAAGCTCCGCACTACTTTTCGCCTCACCCCTCAATCGCCGGAAACGGGAAATCGGTGCTCGGCGTATGTTGTTCCCGCATCAGGGATTCCATCCGCGCGATGATGTCCGGATGCTCGCCGGAGACATCCTTCGTCTCCGTGGGATCGGTGGCAAGATCGTAGAGGCTGATCACCATG
>JAXMIV010000350.1:0-4625 GCA_034377045.1 Prosthecobacter sp.
CCTCCAGAAGCTGCTGATGCAGCGTGCGCTTGTATTCGATCAATTGGTCCGCACTGCCGCAGTCCAAGCGCAGCGGCGGCAGGCGATGCGCGTTCATCTTCATGCAGGCGAGCACCTGGAGCGGGCGGTCTTCCGCCAGGTGGAACTGGTCCACGGTCTCCTCCACAAAGCCCCGCATCTGCGCCACGTCGGTGATGCTGCTGTGCGCGCTGATCGCGGCGAACTGATCCGGATGCAGCGCTCCCAGCCGCAAAGCGCCATAACCCCCCATGGAAAGGCCGCAGATAAAGCGGGGTGCGTGGGCGCAGTTGGGCTCAACCAGTGCCGCTGCGGCGGGAACTTCCTCGACAATCCAGCGCGCATAGTCCGCCTCCGCGTGACGCACATAACCGCTGCCATCACCCCACAGGCCATCGGAGGGCATCGCCAGCATCATGGGTGGCAAACCTTCTTCGCGAATCAGGCGGTCCAGAACGTGATGGGCGCCGCCTTTGAAAAGCCAGGCCCAGTGGCTGCCATAAACCCCGTGCAACAGAATCACCAAGGGGAGCTTCCCCGCGCGAATGCCCGGCGGCACATACAGCGAGATATCGGCGCGCCGCTTCAGCGCCGCCGATTTGACCGTGACAAAATGTACGCCTTGAGGTGTGTCGCTCGGATTGGAGATTTCGATGGTGCGGAAAGGCATGAGATAAGGAGCCGGGCTTTTTAAGCCCGTTCGGGTGAGGGTTGCAAAACCTCACTCTTTTTATGGCTTCTGCCACATCCCATTTAGGGCTTCAAGGGTGCGTTCCACCAGGACCTGACCTCCCTCCGGGCCGACCCTGCTGCTTTGGATGACCGCGCTGTAACCTCCGCCCTTGACGGCGCGCTCGTTTGGCAAATAGCCGCCCGACCCGGCCAATTGAATGACAAAAGTTTGAATGGCGGGACTGCGTGCCTTCATCTGCACCGCGTAGTCCGTGAAGAGTTCGAAGTCGTTTGTTGCAATCGAGATGTCGCCTAACCGAAGGGTGTGCAACTCCATCTGACAACTCCCCGCCGTCCCCGCCTTTTGCGCTTCAAACCGGTCCACCACGCTCTGGTTCCAACGGTAATTCCAGAACTGTTTTGGATCCTTGGCAAACTGGGCCGCTTCGGTCATGGCGGCAGCACGCTCCAGGATCGTTACCTTCCGCCAGGGCAGAGCGATGTCCTGGACGCGATGTTCGAACTTCGGGTCTGCCTGCACATCTTTCCGCGCGCACGCATGGGCATCCTCCCACGCCAACACAATGCGCCGAGCCAGCTCATCCAGGCGTGACAGGCCGCCGCGCAGCTTGCGCATCCGTTCATCGGCCGCGGCTCCATACATCAGGCGGGAGGTATGGTCGCCGGCAGCGCCGGTCCAGGGAAGGATGTGCAGGTCTTTGCCATGTTTGGCATGCAATTGGTTGCGCACGGGATCCCAAAAGTCGGCATGTATGGAGGACTCGCCGCCCACCTCCTGCGAGGGACAGGCGACATTGAGTGCGGTGGCGATCAGCTTGTCCTGCATGTCCCAGAAGAAGAGCACCTCCATGTTGTGATCCTCGTAATTTTCCAAGGCGCGGAAATCCGGAGTGTTGACCTTGCCATACATCGCTGCGGTGCCATTCGCATAGGTGACGCGCCGGTTCTGCGCGATCACCGCCTGGCTCTGAGCCCAGCCGACTTTGCCCGGTTGCCGCGCTTCCCAGGCCTGAACGATCCCATCGGCGATGCGGGCGACCATCCACTCCGCATACGCGGAGGGCTGCATGATGCCTGTCTCCGGCAGACTGTAGCGACCCTCGATTGTCACCGGCGCGGTATGCGTATGGGTGGCGCTGAGGAAGAGTTTGCGCAAATCGAAACCGGGCAGCCTCGGCGCCACTTTATCCCGCACTTTTTGCAGAATGCCGTCGCGGATGGCCACCAGGTCACAGGCGACCATGATGGCAGTATCCATCGCCTTCGCACCGTCGCGGGACTCTAATGCCAGAACCGTGGCATAGATGGGTGTTTTCACCTTCATGGCAATCCGTGCATTTCGCTGCCCGTCCAAGGCCACTGGCTGATCCGGCGTGATATCCACTGTAGCGGCGCCGACGTTCAACTCTGCGCCGTGGGTGCCCCAACTCAAACCGAGAAGAAAGAGGCTGAAGATGTAGAAGCGAGGATGGGTCATGGAGGAGAGCCATACGTCCCCGCCTTCCATCTTTATGCGGCAGCCAGCCTGCCAGGGTCAACTCACCGCAATAGCCTGCGCTTCCAAGCCGTAGTCTGCGATCCACGGGAGTGAAAGTCTTCCTCTTCTATGAAAACCACCTGTCTGCCATTCATTTTCGCACTGTCTCTGACCAACGTTCCCTGGCTGCATGCCATCGAGATCCGGGCTCAAGGCGCTAATGTCATCATTGACTCCGGCAAGGCTGCGACTCTGCCGGTCTCGCCGGCACCGGTGCTGAGTGTCAGCAATGAGCCGCTAAAACTCTCCGCAGATAAACCGGCGGGATGGTCGAAGGGCACACGCCTGAAAGCCTGCAATGCGCGCGATGTGAATGCGAGCGGCTCCTTTGTTCCCGGCTCGCTGGAGCTTCGCCAGACCAAGGGTGGCGAGTTGCTCAAAGAAGGTGAGGACTACCTGGTCGACAGCGAGTGGGGTCATGTCGGCATCGGCCCCAAGAGCCGGGTCACGGTGAATGACACGGTGTTTGCCAGCTATCGTTATTCGCAGCGCCGGATGGATACGATTCAAGTTGACGGCACCGGCAAGGCCACCTTGAAGCCAGGCGTGCCGCACATCAGCGCTCCAGTGCCTCCGCCTGCGGACTCTGGCGCCACGGCGATCGCGCACGTGTTCATCGATCACCGCAGCACCGAAGTCACACCGGCCGCAATTTATCCGATCACTGAATCGGCGGCGCAGGCCGTGACGGCTTCGACTTCCGGGCGCATCCCGAAGACCTCGGCCAAACTCAAAGCCGGTCAGCCGGTGACCATTGTCTGCCTGGGCGACTCAGTGACTGCTGGTGGCAATGCGTCGAAACCGGAGCTGCGTTATGTCGACGTCTTCGCCGCCGGATTGCGCACCCGCTTTTCGCAGTCGAAGATCGAGGTGAAAAACATCAGCGCTGGCGGTTCGAACAGCCGTCAATGGCTGTATCCGGACAAGTTCCCTTATCGCGGCCTAACCGGTACCGCGAATCCTGCCCGCTTTGAGCATGTGCTCGCAGCCAAGCCCGATCTCGTCACCATCGAGTTCGTCAATGATGCCGGCCTCTCACCCGCGCAGGTGGAAGAAAGTTACAGCGAGATTCTCAAGCGGCTGCAACCCCTGGGCTCCGAAGTCATCCTCATCACTCCCCACTTCACCATGTGGCGCATGATGGGCTTCAAAAGCATGCGTGAAGCCGAGAAGCGCCCGTATGTTCTGGCGCTGCGCGACTTCGCCACGAAACATCATCTCGGTCTCGCCGACGCCTCCGCCCGCTGGGAACATCTCGCCAAAGAAGGCCTTCCCTACCTGACCCTGCTGGACAACACCATCAACCACCCCGATGACCGCGGCCATCGCCTATTCGCGGAAGAATTGTGGAAGTGCTTTGAGTGAACTTGCTTTAAGGCATCGATGAGACCAGGTCCGACACCGGATGCAGAATCAATGGCCCCGACACTCGTGAAGGCAACGACGTTAGGATCACGCAGTAAAGATCTTTCTCCGGATCAGCCCAGGCGAGCGTGCCGGTCGAGCCGCTGTGTCCGAATGTCTTCTCGGAGCAGCCCTTGCCAAAGGTCTCCGGCCTGAGATCAAAGCCGATGCCACGTCCTGCATGGAGACTTCCGGTTTGATCTTGAATCATCATTCGCGCTGTCGCCTCGCGCAAGACCTTGCCATCGGGGTGCATGAAGCTATTCAGGAACTTCGCGACATCTCCCGCCGTGCCATGGCCGCCGCCCCAAGGCGCACCGAGGTTGCGCCAATAAGCACTGTTCCAATCCCAATCCTTCGCCTTCGCGGCGCCTGCGCCCGCTTCCGGCGCGGAGTGCTCCGTCTGGTTGAGCATGACTTCCGCAAGCTTGAAACGGCCCAGCCCCATGGCGGTGCGACTCATGCCCCAAGGTCCGAAGAGATGTTTGGCGAGGAACTCCGGCAAGGCCATTCCCGAGACGCGCTGCACGATCTCCGCAGCCAGCAGGATCCCCATGCTCTGATAGTGATACTGCGTGCCAGGCTTGAAAAGCAGCGGCGTGCCGATGACGCCTTGCACAAAATCAGCCAGGGTCGCATGCCGCGCACGCAACGCATCATTGTCCGGCAATTGATCCGGCAAACCCGAAGTATGCGTGAGCAGGTGCCGAAGCGTGACTTCTGCCTTGTCTCCACCGGAGAAATCAGGCATGAACTTTTTAACAAAATCGGTTAGGCTGAGTTCACCTCGATCCACCAGCACCATCACCCCCGCCGCCGTCAGGGTCTTCGTAATGGAGGCCAAAAGAAAAATGGCCTCCGTACTCGCCGCCTTGCCAAACGCCTGCTGAAACGTCTCGCCGCCACGGCGCACATGCAACACCGCGGATTCGAGCACCCCCGCATCCACCTGCCTTTGAATGGTCTGAGCGGC
>JAXMIV010000351.1:0-4937 GCA_034377045.1 Prosthecobacter sp.
CGCATGGGTGGTCTTCGATTTGATGCCATCGGCAGCACCACAGGCTGTGGCGAGTGCCAGGAGAAAAGGAAGGAGACGAGAATTCATGAGAATTGGAGGCGACGGACTACCAACGGAACTGACAAGCGCGCATCTAACAGACCGGTCACTAGTTCTGGTATTTTTGAGATAGTTAAGATGCTGCATGCCGGCGTTTCAAGGCTTCCCTGGCCGTGTCGCAGAAGTTCACCGCGTCATCATTGGCCAGGATGCGCTCCCAGGGGGTCAGCTTCAGATTCTCCCGGATTAAGGACAGATCGATCCCTGTTCCGTGATCGATATCCGGACACAATTCGTCCCCGTCAGGGAATGAGCTTGCTGTCGCGCTCATGACCGATGGTGCAGCCAAGTCCGGCATGAAATGAAGATGTCCTAATGCAGGTGAAGAGCAAGCGCCCGATCGATGCGCCGCACGGTGCTGTCCTTGCCCACCAGATGGGCGATGGTCGCAACGCCGGGCCCCCGTGACTGCCCGCTGAGCGCGAAGCGCAGCAGCGGCATCAATGCTCCCATCTTCACGGCGCAAACCTTCGCGGCCTCCTCGACGGCCGTATGGACGCTGGCCTCGGTCCATTCCGACTGCGCCGCAAACGCCTCCCTCGCCGCCGTCAGCAAGATCGAGTTTTCCGGTTTCGCCTTCAACTTGGCCATCACTTCTTCTTCAAAAGGATAGTCCTCGCGGAAGAAGTAATGCACCCACGCCGGGATTTCACTGAGCAGGCTCACCTTTTCCTTCACGCTGAAAATCGCCGCCGCGGCCATCGCTTCGTCAATCCATGTTAGGCCGGCCTGTTGCAGAAACGGACGTGCGGCAGCCAGCAGTCCCTCCGGGCTGAGTTCCCGCAGGTACTGCGCGTTGAACCAGGTACACTTCTGCATGTCAAAACGCGCATTGGCACTGTGGATTTCCGCCGCGTCAAAAAGTGCAACCAGAGTTTCGCGGCTGAGCTTTTCCCCCTCCGTGCGCGGGGTCCAGCCCAGGAGGCAAAGGTAGTTAAAGACTGCCTCCGGCAGAAATCCCTTGTCCACGTAACTTTGAATCGCGCTGCCTTCGTCGCGCTTGCTCATCTTGGAGCCGGTGGGATTCAGGATCAGCGGGACGTGCGCATACGTGGGCGCCTCTTTGCCAAAGGCATGAAAGAGATCAATGTGCTTCCAGGTGTTCGACAAATGATCTTCCCCACGGATCACATGGGTGATGTCCATTTCGATGTCGTCCACGACGTTGACGAAATGGAAGATGTAACCGCCATTGCCACGGCGGATCGTCATGTCCGGTTCCTCCGTCGGCGCGAAGGTGACATCTCCGCACACCAAATCATGCACCGTGATCGCCGCGCGGCTGAACTTGAACCGCACCGCGCCGTCCGGCTCGACATAGGTGCGGCCCGCCGCGGTCAGCTTTTCCAGGTAGGCGTCATAGATGGCCTGCCGCTGGCTTTGAAAATAGGGGCCGCAGTTTCCGCCCGCTTCAGGGCCTTCGTCCCAATCCAGACCCAGCCAGCGCAGGCCCTCGAAAATCGCTGCCATCGCCGCATCGGTATTGCGCGCCTCATCCGTGTCTTCAATGCGCAGCAGAAACGTGCCCCCGTGGTGGCGGGCATAAAGCCAGTTGAACAAGGCGGTGCGGGCACCACCGACATGCAGATAACCGGTGGGGGAGGGCGCAAAACGAACACGGACGGACATCGGGGATTCAAGGTCAGGGGGTTAAATCAGCCTTCGCATGCGATTGGAATCATGGAGAGGACGGGCAGGATGAACCCAAAGCGAGAAAGTGCCACTTTAACTTGCGCCCGCCCTCGGCCAAACTGAGCCTTCCAAGTTCCCCCCAAAACCGTTACTCTGAACTCCATGCGAACTATTTTGCGTTTTCTGCTGATCGCGGTCGTGGTGATCGGCCTGCTGGGCTCCCTCGGCTTCGGTGCCGTCTCATGGTACGTCATGCGCAAGCTCGGCCCCGACTTCTGGGTCGCTCTCATCGAAAACGACACCAATTGCCGTGCCCACGTCGACAGTGCTCGCATCAGCCTCTTCACCCAACCCGCCACGCTGAAGCTCACCGGCGTGCGCATCGCCCCGCGCGATGCGGAGATGGCAAAGCCCTTTGTGGATCGCCTTCCACTGACTGACAGCGCTTCCGCGATTGTCATTCCCCAAGTGGCGCTCGAGGTCAAATTGGAGGACCTGCTGAACCGCCGTCTGCAGATTCAACACCTGCACATTCTCCAGCCCGTGGTGAAGGAAACCCAGGATGCGCAGGGGCATAGCTCCCTGGAGCGGCTTTTCACCCCCAACGCGCCGGCGGTGGCCGCACTTCCGCCACCAGTTCCCCCTCCCGGCTTGCAGCAACCTTACCCCAATGTCCCAAAGGCCGTGCCCATCGGCCAGGCTGCCCCTGCCTACGCTGGTCCAGAGCCTCCGGCTCAGGAACCCAGCACCGAAGACCCTTCCGCCTTCACCGTCGCCGTCGAGTCCGCGAACATCGAGCAAGGGCATTTTACCATCGTCAGCCGCGAGACCACGGTGAACATCCTGAACCTGGATGTGACCGTCACCGGCATTGATTCCCATCCCGTGCTCACGGATCGGCAAATACCGACGCAGATCACGCTGGCCGGCGAAATCAACGTCAACGGCCTGGCACGCATCGGCGGGGTCAAGCGACCTGCCGAACTCGCCCATCTGCTCCTGTCAGGCGCAGGGGACGTCATCCCCATCGATCCGCGCACCGGCGCGTGGAACCCCACCACCCGGCTGCGGCTGACGCTTGCCAAAGGTTCCGTACTCGGCGGTCACGTCACCATGGGGGATTCGGCAGGCAAAGAAATGCGCAAGCTCCAGGAATACGGCATCGACCTGACGCCTGTGCCCATCGGCGGCCCTCTGCTGCAAGACACCGTGGTGGAGGGGATCTTCGCGAATAATCAATTCACCCTCGGCGTCATCACCCGCTTCGTCTTTCCGGAATACGAACTGGTGATCGAACCGAACTCCTGGATCAACAGTTCCAAAGATCAGCACCTGATGCGCCTGCACCTATCCTGCGGCGCCGCCCTGCAGCAACGCCTGCAAAACGGCATCGCCCAGGCCAAACTTGGCGACTCCATTGCCCGCGCCATCACTCAGGCGCTTTCCGACGAACGCGGCCGCATGACTTTCGACATCGTTTCCAGCGGCGCCCTCTCCAATCCCGAAGTTAAACCTTCGATCGACCGCATCCTGAACAACCTGCTGCGCGGCCAGGGCCTGGGTGACTTGTTGCAGGGTCTTTTGAAGAAGATCAAGTGACCACTTCATGTCCGCCCAACCTCACCCCGGCGAACCCGCCCCCACTTTCAACGCCCCCGTCGCCGGTGGCACCTACCCAACCGGATCTCACGTCACCCTCGCCGATCTTAAAGGCGAAATGGTCGTCCTTTACTTCTACCCAAAAGACGACACCCCCGGCTGTACCAAACAAGCGTGCGCCCTGCGCGACGGTTGGAAGGTCATTTCAAAAAAGGCCCGGGTCTTCGGGGTCAGCATCGACTCCATCAAGAGCCACGAAAAATTCATCCGGAAGTACGATCTCCCCTTCCCTATCCTGAGCGATGAAGATCACGCCCTCGTGGAAGCCTTTGGCGTCTGGGTGGAGAAGAGTCTCTACGGCAAAAAGTACATGGGCACCGAACGCACCACCTTTGTCATCGGTCCCGATGGCAAAATCAAAGCCGTGTTCCCGAAAGTGAAGCCCGATGAGCATCTCGAGCAGGTGCTGGCGGTGCTTTAGATTGCCCCACCGGCACATTCCGCTAGCATCCAGCGATCATGCCTGACTCCTCTGCCCGCTTTGTCCAAATTGATGACGCCGCTCGCGAGACAAATCCGTGGACGAACAATGAGTGGCTCTGCCGTCCGGATCTGGTGGCGGCGGAAAAATTGCTCCTCGTCCGGGCGAACATGGACCCGATGCATTGCCATCCCTTCCACTGCCATCCGCACCGCGAAGAAATCATCTACGTCATTTATGGCCGCGCTGAGCAGTGGGTGGGAAACGAATATCGCATCCTCAAAGCCGGCGAAATCGCCCATATTCCGCCAGGCGTGGTTCACGCCACCTACAATCCCCACCGCGAACCTCTCGTCTTCCTCGCCATCCTGTCACCGGCCAGGTTGCCGGACGATCTCGCCGCCGTGCCCGATCCGCAGGACATGTCCACCCAGGAGCCGTGGGCGAGTCTGCGCAAGGGCATGACTGAATGCCATACTTTATCCTGAAGTTTGCAATTGTTTGCGATGGTTGGCAGTTGTTTGCCGTTGTTTAAAAACCACTGCCAGATTCTCATTTCCCACCTATGAAACTCTTCCTCACCCTCACCGCCCTTCTCCTCCTCATGACCTCCGCCCCTGCCGCCGACGCCCCCTATCGCCACGTCGTCCTTTTCAAGTTCAAGGACAGCGCCACACCTGAGCAGGTCCAGGCCATCGAAAAAGGCTTCATCGAACTCACCAAAAAAGTCGAGACCGTTAAGTCCTTTGAATGGGGCACCAACGTCAGCCCCGAAGGCCTCAACGACGGCTTCACCCACTGCTTCCTCGTGACCTTTGCCGACAAGGCCGGACTCGATGTGTACCTTCCGCACCCGGCCCACGCCGAGTTCGTCAGCAAGCTGAAGCCGGTCCTCGACAAAGCTTGCGTGGTCGATTTCGTGGCGAAGTGATGCAGGTTACCCTTTGCGCACCTCGCCAACAAACTCTTCCATCAGGTCCATCGCCTTAACAATAAGTTCAGGCGCGGTCGCGTAGCAGCAGCGGACAAATCCCTCGCCAGCCGCGCCAAACGCATTGCCAGGCACCACGGCCACACTCTTGCTCTCCAGCAGCCCAAAGGCAAACTCCTTGCTGGTTAGGCCGGT
>JAXMIV010000352.1:0-9128 GCA_034377045.1 Prosthecobacter sp.
GGGGGCTGACGGTCGCGCCGGCATGGCCGGGATCGTGGTCGATGATGCGTTCGACATCAGTGGCGTGGGGATCGGCGGCGCTGCGTTGACCGCATTGTTAGGCAATTCCCCTGTTCACGCCGCGGCGCGATTTGCGCCCAAGGCGAAACGTGTGATTTACCTGTTCATGCACGGCGGTCCGTCGCAGATGGATCTCTTTGATCACAAGCCAAATCTCCAGGCACTGCATGGTCAGGAACTGCCCGCTTCCGTACGCGGCACGCAGCGGCTGACGGGCATGACCAGCGGCCAAAAGTCCCTGCCGGTGACTCCCTCGCTGTTCAAATTCTCCCGGAATGGCCAGAGTGGCGCATGGGTCAGCGAACTCCTGCCACACACCGCGCGTATGGTGGATCAGCTTTGCATTGTCCGCTCCATGCACACGGAGGCGACCAATCACGATCCCGCCGTGACGTTTCTGCAAACTGGTCATCAGCAACCGGGCCGCCCGAGCTTTGGTTCCTGGGCCAGCTACGGCCTGGGCAGTGAGAGTCAGAGCCTTCCAGCTTTTGTGGTCCTGCTTTCGCGTGGCAGCGCGGCTCGACCCGCTGACCCATTGTATGCGCGCCTCTGGGGCTCCGGCTTTCTACCTTCTAATCATCAGGGCGTGGCCTTTCGCAGCAACGGTGATCCCGTGCTCTATCTCTCGAATCCTCCCGGCATCAGCAATGGCACCCGGCGGGAGCAACTTGATGTCATCGGCGCGCTAAACCGCCGTCAGTTGGAGGTTCAAGTCGACCCCGAAATCGAAACACGCATCTCCCAATACGAGATGGCCTTTCGCATGCAAAGCTCCGTGCCCGATCTCACGGACTTGAGCGGTGAGTCGAAGGCCACACTTGATGACTACGGCCCACAATCTCGCCAGCCCGGCACCTTTGCGGCGAATTGCCTGCTGGCGCGCCGTCTGGCGGAACGCGGCGTGCGTTTCATCCAGCTTTACCATCGTGGTTGGGATCAGCACTACAATCTCCCCAGTGACCTGCGCCTGCAATGCGGCGACATCGATCAACCCGCGGCCGCTTTGATCCGCGATCTCAAGCAGCGCGGTCTGCTCGATGACACCCTGGTGATCTGGGGCGGCGAATTTGGCCGCACCACCTACAGCCAGGGCAAACTCGAGGCCACCAATTACGGCCGCGATCACCACGGCCGTTGCTTCACCATGTGGATGGCGGGCGGCGGCATCAAGCCCGGCACCGTCTATGGCGAAACCGATGACTTCTGTTACAACATTGTCCGCGATCCTGTGCATGTGCACGATCTCAACGCCACCCTGCTGCACCTCCTGGGCTTCGATCACGAAAAGCTCACTTTCCGCTTCCAAGGCCGCGACTATCGCCTGACCGATGTACACGGGCGGGTGGTAAAAGGCATTTTGGCCTAACAGCTAACGCTTGCGCACCTTGTCCACCAGCACCGCCGCGAGGATGACGGCGCCGAGAACGATCTTCTGCTTCTGACTTTCGACGTTCGTCAGATTCATCCCATTCTGAATGACCGCGATCGTGAACGCGCCGATCAGTGTATTCGCCATGTGGCCTTTGCCGCCACTCAGGCTGGCGCCACCCACAACGACTGCGGCGATCACATAGAGTTCGTACATCTGTCCATAAGTGGCTGAGCCGCTCTTCAGATTCGAGGCCATGATCACGCCTCCAAGCCCCGCGAGTACTCCGCTGGCCACATACGCAAACAAGATCACACGGCTCACGGGTACTCCCGAAATGTGAGCGGCTTCACGATTGCCGCCCACAGCATACAGATAGCGGCCAATCCGCGTCTGCGACATCAGCACATGAGCGGCGGCATAGAGAACAAGCATGACGATGACGGCAATCGGAATGCCCAGAGGACCCGTGCCGCGACCGAGCCAGATGAAAGACTCAGGCACCTGATAAATCGATTGATTCTCCGCCAGCGTATACGCCAAGCCGCTCGCCATCAGCATAACAGCGAGCGTGACAATGAAAGGCGGCACGTCGAACCGCGTCGTCATCATCCCCGAAAAGGCACCCACCAAACCCGTGACCACCAGAGCGGCGACACAGGCGCCAACCATTCCCCAGGGGCCAGCGTCCAGCGCTCCCGCATATTCGCGGATCAGCCATGTGGCAACCACCGCCGACAGCGCCAGCAGGCTGCCCACGGACAAATCAATGCCGCCCGTGATGATGACCATGGTCATGCCAATCGCAATGATGGCGATGATGGCGATCTGATTGGCGATGTTCCGCAGGTTGTCGACCTTGAGAAAGGTCGGCCGGCGATAGCTTTCAGGCTTCACCGGACGCGGCATGCCGAGATCTTCAAACACCAGCCAGCGCGCGGTGGCTTCGTTGCAGGCTACGGCATTCAATTTCGTGCCGGCCGCCGTCAATCGTTGCAGTGCCCCGCGCGCATCCTTGGGCTCGCCTTTAATCACCTCCACAACCTGCAAACCAGCAGTCTTCACCGCCCCTTCGAGCTGCTGGGCAAAAGCCAGATCATCCGCCCGATTACGCACGACAATCACCACTCGGCCGTCCTTGCCCACCGACTGCAATTCGGCAACCATCTGCGAGATTGCGGCCTCCCCCGTCACACTTTGCTCCGACAGCGTTACGAAACTGAAGAAGGCACACAGCAGCACCAGCACAAATATCATGCCGTGATCGGAACTGAGACGGAGCAACAAGAGTTTCATGAAAGGCTACTTGAGTTCGGGGTCTTTGGCCGCGTCCGCCTGCCGGTACAATTGGGTGGGAATCAGGATCTGCGCGGGCTGGGGCAGCCCCTTTGACCAGGTCATGATCGACTGCACCAGTTGCACGCCCATCTTGTCGGGAAACTGGATGGGGTCCGCGTAGATCTTGCCATCCTTGATTGCCTGCTTGCCTTCCGGCTGGCCATCAAAGCCAATGATGAGTACCTGCTTCGTCTTGTCCGCCTTTTCGATCGCCGCCCGGGCGCCCAGCGCGGCGGGATCGTTGATCGCAAAGATGCCGCGCAGTTCGGGCTGCGCTTGCAGTGTGTCTTCGGCCGCCTTGTAGCCCATGTCCTTGGCCCCGCCGCTTTCGAGCTCGGCGACGATCTCGATCTTGCCTTTGCCGCTGGCGTTGTGAGCATCGATGACTTCGCGAAAGCCCTTCACTCGCAGTTGGCAGGACTCCACCTGCTTGAAGTGCAGCACGGCCACCTTGCCGCCGGCATCGCCGAGTGCCTCGACCATCGCGCGTCCGGCCTCCTTGCCGCCGCCGTAGTTGTCGGTTGCGATCTGGGAAACGATTTTTACATCAGGCTCGTTGCAAGGCACATCGACCGTGAAAACGGGAATGCCCGCCGCATTGGCTTCCTGAATCACCGGCACGATGGACTTGGAGTCCGCGGGACTGAGGACGATGGCGCTGACACCCTTGACAATGAAGTCCTTGATCTGATTGCTTTGCTTCTGCACGTCCTTGTCGGCACTGACCACGATGGCGGCGTAGCCCTGTCTTTGGCCCTCGGCGGTGACGTTGTCGCCGATGACTTTGAAAAACGGATTGTCGAGCGTCAATAGCGATACCCCGATGGTCCCTCGCGCCGCCTTGGAGCTCTCGAGTTTGCCGCAACCGCTGAACAGAAGCGCGAGGCAAAGACCTGGCAGGAAAAGGAGGGCTTTCATAGGAACGGTTGGGAACGAAAATGGATGTTGAGGCTTTTGCCCAAAAATGACAACTGCGCTCTTGGCAAACTCAGCGGACAAACCGGCGGCCTTGGCGGCGTTGGTTTGTCCGTCATGAATCGCTCCGTCATCACTGCGCTCCTAGTTTTCATCGGGTGTTGCTTCGCCAACGCTGAAGAAACGTTGTTTCAAGCCAAACCGCTCACCGAAGAAGGGCTTTTCACGGGCGGTATCGAAGGGCCGGCCTGTGACGCGAAGGGCATCCTCTACTGCGTCAAGTTCGGCGGGGAGCACACGATCGGCAAAGTGACACCCGACGGGAAAGCTGAACTCTTCGTCAACCTGCCGGAGGGCAGCACCGCCAACGGCATCCGCTTTGGCAACAACGGCGACATGTATGTCGCGGACTACACCGGCCACAATGTCCTGCTCATCGACCCGGTCTCCAAAGCCATCAGCGTCTTCGCTCATGAGCCCACGATGAGTCAACCCAATGACCTCGCCATCATGGCGGACGGCGTTCTTTATGCCAGCGATCCGGATTGGAAAAACAAAACCGGTCAGATCTGGCGCATCGACCGGCAGGGCAAGATGACGCGCGTGGCCGCGGACATGGGCACAACCAACGGCATCGACATCAGCCCCGATGGTAAAACTCTCTATGTCAATGAAAGCGTCCAGCGCAAAATTTGGGCTTTCACCATTGCTGCCGATGGCAGTCTCACCGGCAAACGGCGGATCAAAGAGTTCCCTGATTTTGGCTTCGACGGCATGCGCATCGATGTCGATGGCAATCTGTACATCAGTCGCCATGGCAAGGGCACCGTGATCAAGATGACCCCGAAGGGTGAGGTCCTGCAGGAGATTGCGGTGCTGGGCGCCAATCCTTCCAATGTCTGCTTTGGCGGCCCCGATGGCCGCACGGTCTATGTCACGGAAATGGAGAAACGCCGTGTGGTGCAGTTTCGCGTGGACAAGCCCGGCCTGGAATGGAAGCGCATGAAGGATCGGCAGGCCGCGCTCGATGAGCCGCAACCTCCAACCATCAAGCGCGTCGTTGCCGTCCCGGATGTCTGCGCGTGGCCAAATCTGACCCTCATGTCTGATGGCTCGGTCACCGCCATCTTGCACAACCAGCCCGGTCACGGCACGCTCGAAGGCGATATCGATTGCTGGGCCAGCGCGGACGGCCTCGCCTGGGAAAAACGCAGCACAATCACCCAACACGAACCCGGCACCATCCGCATGAACCACGCCGCCGGGCTCGCCAAAAATGGTGATTTGGTGGTCATCTGCTCTGGCTGGACCGATCACAAGCAGGCGGAGCGGCCCAAACAGCCCAAGTTTCGCGATGCCGTCATCGAGAATTGGGTGCTGCGTTCGAAAGACGGTGGCCGCACCTGGGAGAAGCGCGCCGCCTTTCCCAGACCTGAAGCCGGGTGGACCGAGCAGATTCCCTTTGGTGACATCTGGTTAGGCGCGGACGGCGCCTTGCACACCTCCTGCTACCAGGGCCTGCTCGCTGAACCCACCAAGTCCTTCAAGACGAAGAGTTATCGTTCCTGGCACTTTCGTAGCGCCGACGACGGCTGGACTTGGGCGCCCGTTTCCATCATCGGCCCCCGCCACAATGAGACGGATATCTTTCCGCTGGGTGGCAGGAGCTGGCTGGCCGCGGCCCGGGTGGAAGCCATGGATCTATTTCGCAGTGACGACAACGGCGTCACCTGGCACGAGCCTTTGCGCGTCACGGACCGCAACGAGATCAACGGCCACCTTGCGCGTCTGAAGGATGGCCGCCTGCTGCTGACCTACGGCGTGCGCATCGCGGGTCGCCAAGGCGTATGCGCCAAGCTCAGCACGGATAACGGCAAGACTTGGGGCAAAACCCTGCGACTTGCCCACAGTGCCAGCGGCGACTGTGGCTACCCCAGCAGCGTGCAATTGGCCAATGGCAAAATCGTCACCGCCTACTACTCCAGAGATGCTCCCGAGCACGCGGGCTACCACATGGGCTCGGCTGTCTGGGAGGCGCCATAAGTTTTGAGAGTTTGGTTGCCGAATCGATGGCTGGCGCGTTGTTCCAGGGACAGCGCCTCAGTCTCTCATGAATGCCCCTACCTCAGCCGCACGCGGCCATCGCCTTTGGTTGCCCATCACTTTTGCCGCGCTGACCGGCATGGCCATCACCGTCCTCCGGCTCCAACCGGAAGTGGAACGCAACATCAAGAACGCCCTGACCGCCTTGATGGTGATCCTTGGCCTGCTGCTGGTCCTGCTGTGGTTCATGCTGCTTAGCCGCTTCCCGTGGCGCACTCGCCTTTGGGGACTCGCCATCACCGTGGTGGCGGGCATCGGTCTGAAAGTCTCGGTGCGGGTCGATGGTACGGTTGATGGAACTGGCCGCCCAAAGATTGTCTGGCGATGGTCGCCCAAGCGCGTTCTGCCCCAGCCTCTGGCCAATCCGAGCAACGCATCGATAACCAGCGCTTCCGGTGCCAAAGATGTGCCGCAGTTTTTTGGTCCTCAACGTGACGGCGTGGTGCGCGGCGCCGGTTTGCTGCCCGATTGGAAACAGCGTCCACCCAAGGAACTGTGGCGGCAGCCCATTGGCGCCGGATGGTCCGCATTTTCAATCGTCGGTGGCCGTGCGCATACGCAGGAACAACGCGGCAATGAGGAAGCAGTGAGCTGTTACGAACTGCTGACGGGACGCCTGTTGTGGATGCACACCTATCCAGCACACTTCACGGAGTGGCAAGGCGGCGAAGGGCCGCGCGCGACCCCGATCGTGCACGAAGGCCGAGTTTTCGCCGTCGGCGCCACGGGCATCCTTAACTGTTTGGATGCGACTATCGGCAAGATGGTCTGGAGCCGCGATATCTTGAAGGAATACAAGATGGAAAACATCGAATGGGGGATCAGTGCTTCGCCGTTGGTCTTTGAAGACACCGTCGTGGTGACCGGTGGCAAGTCCGGGCCGACGCTGCTGGCCTTCCGTGCCGCCACGGGCGAGCCGCTGTGGCAGTCTGGCAAAGACAGTGCCAGCTATGCCTCACCGATCCTTGCCACCCTTCTGGGTAAGCGCGTGGTGCTTTCCTTCAATGCGACGGCCCTCACCGCGCATGATCCAGCCACGGGCGTCATCCTGATGGAGTACGCTTGGGGCGAAGGCATACCAGCCAAGGCGGCTCAACCTGTCGTGGTGGGAGATGATCGTGTCTTTCTTTCGGCGGGCTACCACGCGGGTTGCATCATGCTCAAGATCGAAGCTTCGCCGGATGGCAAGCTAGCTGCGTCGAAGGTGTGGGATAACCTGAAGATGAAGACCCAGTTCAACAGCGTGGCCTTGCGCGAAGGATATCTCTATGGCCTCGATGACAACAAACTCGCCTGCCTCGAAGTCGCCACCGGCGAGCGAAAGTGGAAGGAAGGTCGCTTCGGATCGGGTCAATCGTTGCTGGTCGATGATCTGGTGATTGTGCAAAGCGAGCCTGGGGATGTGGTGCTCGCCTCCGCCAATCCGGAGCGCTATCAGGAACTGGGCCGCATTGCCGCGCTGGACAGCAAGACGTGGAACCATCCCGTCCTCGCCGGCCGTTATCTTTTGCTGCGCAATGATCATGAAGCCGTCTGTTACGAACTGCCGCTTCAGAAATAACACAGGGCAGGCCGCAGCCTGCCCTGTGGTGATCTCTCGCTAGACTGCTTCAAGTTAGGCCTTCGCCACCACGTACTCGTACATCTTGTTGCGGCCCGGATACGGGAAGGGATACTTGCCATCCTTGTCGGCCAGCAGCGGCGCCGGACCATCGAGCGTGAGTTTGTCCACATTGGGAGCGAACTCATGGTCGTGGTTCACCACCTGATCGAATGTGACAAGCTGACCGGTGTGGGCGGACATGCGGCCCATCACGGTGACGAGGCTGGCCATGGCGCCGCGTTCCACTTCACTGTAGGGCTTGTCGTTGGTGATGGCGTCGATCAGATCCTGCCACTCGAGGTCATACGGGTTGGGTTCGACTTTAGGGCCGCGCCAGATGACATTTTCGGGATTGCGATTCTGCCCTTTGAAGGTCATCGCCCTGGACGGGAAGTGCCCTGCGGTCGATACCACGGCCATCCCTTTGGTGCCATGCACATACGAGGCGAACTCATTGTGCGTGTTCATCGCGTTGCGGCCTTCCAACCAAAACTTGCTGCCATCCCGGAATGTGTATTCCACGGAGTAGTGGTCGAAGTTTTGGTCGATGTAGTCCCCGCGATCAGTGCGGCCGCCGGTCGCCTTCGCCTCGATCGGGAAGTCATTCTTCATCCAGCAGATTTCATCGATGTTGTGGATGTTGAAGTCGCTGAAGGCGCCGCCGCTGGCCCAAAGGAAGGAATGGAAGTTCTTGATCTGCCAGATCAATTCGCTTTTCTCCTTCTCCAGATCGCGCGGCAGCGTGAAGCAGGTGCCCACGGGACCTTGCAGGCGGTAGGCGCGGCCCAGAACGATGTCGCCGATTTCACCCTGCTGAATGCGATCAAACAATTCACCGCGCACGCGGCAATGGCGGCACATAAGGCCGACGCCAACCTTCATGCCCTTGGCTTGCGCCTCTTTGCCGAGCGCCAACATGCGCTTGCCGGTAGGGCCATCGACGCAGATCGGCTTTTCCATGAAAACGTTCACGCCTTTTTCAATGGCATATTTGAACTGCACCCAGCGGAAGGCAGGGGGTGTTGCCAGCACGACCACGTCACCCTTCTTCAGCATGTCGATGGCCTTCTTGTAAGCGTCGAAACCGATGAACTTCGCGTCCGCGGAAACGGAAAAGCGATCCGGGTGCTTGGCGCTCAGGCCGTTGAAACTTGCCTCCAGGCGACTTTCCTGCACGTCGGCCATCGCGATGAGACGGGTGCGCTGCTTTACCCCCATGGAATTGCTGGCCGCCCCGGTACCGCGCCCGCCGCAACCGACGAGTGCGATGTTGATGGTGTCGTCCCCGGCAGCGGCATGAACATGCGGGATTGTGATGCCCGAAAGGGTGGAAAGGCCGGCGACGGTCTTGGTCGTGGATTTCAAAAAGTCGCGGCGTGAGGTGGTGGCGTTCGGTTCCATAGATTGCAAAGTGTGGCTGAATCTAACGGCGGAGGGCAAGCACAACTTGCCGCGCCGACAGGAAGTATTACCCCCCACTTGGGGCGGTTACTGCTGCACCTTCGGGACTTGCGGCAGGCTGTCTGGCTCAAAGTCGAGGACGTCCTGGTGCGTGCGCAGGGCCTGGCGTGCTTTCTCGAAGAAGCTGGCCAGGTCTTCCGCGTTGGCGTGCTCCTTGTCCTCAATCACCGCATAAAGCTTTTTCACCTGGGCATCCGCATCGAGGTTGACCGAGCGCAGGGAGCGTTGGGCCGAGGCATAAACGGTTTCGAATTTTTCCTGCGCCTGCTCGAAGGCGCG
>JAXMIV010000353.1:0-4970 GCA_034377045.1 Prosthecobacter sp.
TGCAACGGCTGGAAGAGCGCCGGTGAGACCGATGTCTTCGAAGCGCGCGACGATGCGAAGGCGCGTTTCAATGTCGATGAGAATCGCATCGCGTTGGCGGGCTTCAGCATGGGTGGAGCCGGCGCCTGGCACATGGGCGCGCACTTCGCGGATCAATGGGCCTGTGTGCATACCGGCGCCGGTTTTGCAGATGTGAAGCGCTATCAAAAACTGACTCCGGACAAGTATCCGGTGTGGTATGAACAGACGCTGTGGGGCGTGTATGACGTGCCGGACTACGCGCGCAATTTTTACAATGTGCCGCTGATCAGCTACAGCGGTGAAATTGACGCGCAGCGCGACTCCGCGGAGTACATGATGGAAGTGCTCGCAAAGGAAGGATTGCACCCACCGCACCTGATCGGGCCTGGCATGGGACACAAGTATCACCCCGAAGTGATCAAAGAGGTTCAGGCGAAGATTGAGGCGGCCGTGGCGAAGGGAAGAGATCCGCTGCCGAAGAAGGTGGTGTTGCAATCAAAGGCGCATCGCTACGCCGCCATGGGCTGGCTGCAGGTGCTGCAGTGTGAGAAGCAGTGGGAAGGCACGCGGGTTGAGGCGGAACTTCTTGGCCCGACCGAATTGAAGGTGGAGACGAAGAATGTGCATGCCTTCCATGTTGAAGCGAAGCGCATCGGACTGATCGGCAGAGCTGTGACGATTGACGGCCAGCGAGTGGAATTGACGCCTGCCAATATCTCGACGCGAGAGCCGGAGGACACCTTTGTGAAACGCAGCGGCAAGTGGCTGGTGGTGGAGGGCGGGCGCTTTCAACCCGGCGGCTTCTTTCCGGCCAAAGCGGGTGGCACTTCCATGGAGGATGCGTTGCTGAAGAGGTTCGTCATCGTGCCGCCGGAGAAAGCGGGCAGCAATCCGCAAGTGGATGCGTGGGCAAAGGCGGAGATGAACCATTTTATTCAGCGCTGGCGGTCGCTGATGCGAGGAGATCCGCTGATACGCACGGTGGAGGAGGTGATCGGCGACGGCAAACGAAACACAGGTTTCGACACCGGCGACATGACTCTCGTCCTATGGGGAACGCCGGAGACCAACCGTCTGATTGACCGGATGTTTGGAGGAACTTCCGTTCAATTTCTGGTGACGGGCGAACCGAAGTTCCCGGGGAAATGGACCAGCGAAAGCGTGAAGATGGGCCAGGCGATGTTTGATGCAAAGACGCATGTGTTGTGCGCGGGTTATCCACGCGGGCCGACCGCGATTCGCCCAGGCACCATCCGGGATGAGTGGGGCATGGTGATGCTCAACTCCGGCCTCACCTTCCGCGAGGCGCATGACCGGACGAACTCATTGCAGAATCCGAAGCTGCCGGATTGGGCGATCCTCGACATCACGACGCCACCGAATGCCGAGTCAGCCGGCAAGGTGGGGGCGGCGGATTTCTTTGATGAGAACTGGCGGGTAAAGAAGTAAAGCGGTCCTACTCCACCTGCGGCGGCACGTTGCCGTAGAGCCACGGTTGGGAGAAAGGTGGGGCCTTGAGGCGTTCCGGCGCCGGCGCGGGTTTCATTTCCTTGGCGAGGGCGATGCCCGTATCGGCCATGCTTCTTCCGGCGGTGATGACCAAATTGCTATAAGCGGTTAGGCGCGTTTCATAACCGCCGCCGTGCGGGCCGAAGGCTTCTTCCGTGGGCACATAGCCGACAATACCATTGGCCAGTTCCACCGGGAAGGTGAAGGGGAAAGGGCTGCCCTTTTTGATATCGAGGCCATACTGCACAAAGTACTCCGCCGGATTGCTGACAAACACCGCCGGCCCCACTTGAATCGTCTGCACTTCGCAATCGACGTTAGGTGTGGTTTGGATCAGGTAATCCAGCATGAGGATTTCCTTGGCGAAGGTCCACTCGCTGGTGTCGCCCTTGGGTTTGCCGGCGGCGATCAATTCCTGGCTGTGCTTCAGGCGCTCGGCGGAAGGTTTGCGGCGCGGGATGGATAGCACCTTTTGCCGCGCATCGAGAGGAGCTTCCGTGATGTGCGGAGCGGAGAGCAGCACCTTGACGGCTTCAGCACCGACTCGGCCGCCGACGAAGCGCGCCCACTCCTCCGCGCCTGGGCGGCGATAGGGACTGAGGTTGTCCACCTGGGTGACATCGCCACAAGCGCCCTGCAAAAAGACCACCGGTGCACGGGTATCGAGCGAGCTCTGGATGGTCTTCTCGAGGTAGTAGATCCAATTGGCGGAAATGCCCCCGGGATTCGTCGTGCCGTGGCAGGCGTAGTTCACCATCACGCCCAGGAGTTTGCCTTCCATGTCCCAGGCTCCAATGACGCCCACCTGCGGGTCGATGGGGCCTGCATACTCAAGGATGTCCGGATTTCCGGCGCCGGGGTGGCTCCAACTCTGGCCGTTCTTCATGCGCAGGCGGCGGTTGAAGGCGACTTTGTCTTCATGACCGTAACCGATGCCAAGCTGCGCGGGCACGCGTCCACTGTAGGCGGCGCGCACCCCTTCGACGATCTCATGAGTGACGCGCAAAAGGAAACCGGCATCAGCAGCGGAGGATTCCTCATAGGCCAGTTTGCGCACCATTTCTGAAGCCCCGTCATACTCGCCGGGCAACACCATGCCGACTGGGCCCGAGGAGTGCGAATGCGAGGCGCCAATCATCACGGAGTCGCCCGGAATCCCCAATGCCTTTTGAATCTGTTCACGCGCATCCAAGACCACCTTGCGCGGCACGACGAGCGTATCGAGCCCGACGAGGGCCACCTTACGCTTGCCATCATCAAAAACGGCGACGCGCACCTTGCAGGGGTCGTGAAAGGTCTTGTGGAAGGATTTTCCGTAGCCGCCCGGCTGCTCCCTGCCGATGCCGGGGGTAATGTCGCGCTCCGCAAAGCCGGCTTTGACGGAGGACGTGGGAGCCTGGGCAGCGAGGTGGCAGGCGGAGGTGAGAAGGAGAGCCTGGATGAGCAAACGTCGTTTCATGGTGGTGCACGCTTACGTGGGAAGTGGGGGCGATCCTTCATTTGCGCGTTGCCAGAAGGGGGAGGCGCTCTAGAATCGGCCCCGAACTATCATGCCGTCCCTCCTTCACGAAAAGCGCCTCCGCCTGGCCGGACATCGCGTGATTGCCGGCATTGATGAGGCTGGTCGCGGGCCGATGGCCGGGCCGGTGTGTGTGGCGGGCGTGGTGTTGCCGGAGAAGTTTCGGCATCGTGTCCTCACGGATTCGAAGTTGCTGGTGGAGAAACAGCGGGAGTCGATCT
The DNA here is from genome assembly GCA_034377045.1 of Prosthecobacter sp. Classification (GTDB taxonomy): domain Bacteria; phylum Verrucomicrobiota; class Verrucomicrobiia; order Verrucomicrobiales; family Verrucomicrobiaceae; genus Prosthecobacter. The sequence goes on from JAXMIV010000353.1 coordinate 3,271, forward strand.
ATGCGGAGCTCACGGAGAATCCCCGCATCCGCTGGCATTGCGAGGTCATCGAGGTAGAGGTCATCGATCGCATCAATATTTTGCAAGCTACCTGGTTAGGCATGCGGCAATGCGCGCTGGCTTTGGATCCCAAACCTGACGCGGTGCTCATCGACGGTTTGCCGGTGCGTGATTTCCCCGTTCACCACGTGGCGATCGTCCAAGGCGACAGCATCAGCTACTCGATCGCCGCCGCAAGCATCATCGCGAAGGTGACGCGGGATCGGCTGATGCGGACGTTGGCGCAGCAGTTTCCGCAGTATGGGTTTGAGAATCACAAGGGCTACTGCACGCGGGAGCACCAGGCGACGCTGAGGGTGCATGGGCCATGCCCGCATCATCGGCGGAGCTTTGCTCCCGTGGCGCAAAGGCAGTTGGATCTTTGAGGCCGTGGTTGCTCTTTTTCGCGCCGAGCCGTAGCATCGGCCGCGATGCGCCATTTGACCCATACCGTTCCCGCGCTCTTGCTGGTGCTTTTGCTGGCGGGGTGTGATGTGCTCAAGTGGGGCAAGAAAAAACCGCCGAACCCCAAGCCGGAACCTGCCGCGCCAACGGGCAGCATGACGCTGATCGGCATCGTGGAGATGGTCAATCCTGAGCAGAATTATGTACTGATTCGCTGTGAGCAGGCGACATCTCTGGCTCCAGGGACCGAACTGATCGCCCTCGATGCCACCGGCGCGCAATCGAAGCTGGCGCTGACGCCGGAGCGCAAAGGCCTCTACCTCACCGCTGATATCAAGGGAGGTTCGCCGAAAGTGACGAACTTGGTCATGCAACCGAAGGGTACCATGCCCCCGCCCGCTCCCGTGGAGCCCCCGCCGACGCCAGTCAGCCTGCCATCCTTGCCCTTGACCAATCCGTTTCCGCAGCCGCCCCCGCCGCCCGGTTCGACTTTGCCATTGGACCCGCCTTTGCCGCAGCAGCCCCAGTCAAAGGCGCCATGATGACCGAATCGGAAGCGCGGGAGCGTGTGTTGCAGGCCATGGTTCCCGGACCCGTGGCGGAAACGCTGCTGCGGCATGCGCTGGGCCGTTACGCCGGGACCGATTTGCTGGCGACTGTGCCCCTGCCAGGTTTCGATAATTCGATGATGGATGGCTATGCGGTGCGCGCTGTGGATACGCAAGCGGCGGTCCCTCTGGCCGTCATCGGCGAACAACCCGCCGGCCTGGATCGCCGCCTGGTGCTGCAGGCGGGCAAAGCCATCCGCATCTTTACCGGCGCACCCATGCCCACCGGCGCCGATGCCGTGATTATGCAGGAGGACGTGGTGCGGACGGATGCAGGCATCACCTGCCGGGAATCAGTCACGCCTGGAGAAAACGTGAGGCATGCCGGCGCGGATCTTTGCCCCGGGCAGGTGCTGCTGCGGCGTGGAGACAAGATCACGGCCGGCCGCATCGGCGTGTTGGCATCGCAGGGATTCACCGCAGTGCCGGTCCATGGGACGCCGCGCGTGGCGGTTCTGAGCACAGGCGACGAACTCGTTCCCCCCGGCAGCGCTCTGCTGCCCGGCCAGGTTTACAACAGCAACGGCCCCATGCTTCAGGCAATGCTTGCCGAAATGGGAATTCACGACACCACCGCCGTACATTGCCACGATGATCTGGAGGCGGTGGCAGCCGGTCCGTTGCCGCCGTTGCGCCGCCGCAGCACGG
>JAXMIV010000354.1:0-3900 GCA_034377045.1 Prosthecobacter sp.
AGCCCGACGTATTTCAAAGAGCTGCAACTGCCGCCGGAGATCATCAAGACCACCGTCGCCGAGGAATGGGAGGAGCATGTCGATGCCGTGGGCCGCACTTTCCTGGGCCTAACCATTGCTTGCGCGCGCTGCCACGACCACAAGACGGACCCGATCTCCACGCAGGACTATTATGCGTTGGCGGGAGTCTTTGCCAGCGTCAAGATCGCCGAGCGGACTACCTTGCCGCCGGAACTCTGGGCTCCGGTGGCCAAAGCGCGGGAGCAGATCGCCGCCCTCGAAAAGCAGATGGTGGAGCTGAAGAAAAAGAAGCCGAAGGACCTGGCCGCGCAGACGGCGGCCATTGCGCAAAAAATCGCTCACCTGAAAAGCTCCACCCCGCATTTCAATGTGCCCATGGCGAACGCCGTGGAGGAGGCGGCGTTGTACGTGGTGAACGCGGATAACAAAAAGGGCACCAAACTCGATTTCAAGATGGGCATGACGCGCGACCTGGAGGTGCAGCGGCGCGGCAACCCCAATGACGTCGGCGAAATCGTCGCCCGGCGCTTCCTTTCCGCCTTCCCTTCCAAGACCGGCCGCCCGCGGCGCTTTGTCACCGGCAGCGGCCGTTTGGAATTGGCCAATGCCATTGTCGAAGATGCCGCGCCGCTGACCGCGCGGGTGATGGTGAACCGAATCTGGAAACACCATTTTGGCCGCGGATTGGTCGATACGCCGAGCGAGTTCGGCAACACGGCCGAACGCCCCAGCCACCCGGAACTGCTCGATGACCTGGCCGGCCGCTTCATTGAGCACGGTTGGTCGATCAAATGGCTGCATCGGGAAATCCTCAACTCCGCCACCTGGCAGCAGAGTTCGCTCGCCCTCGCGAACGAACAATGCGATCCGGAGAACCGGCTCTTTGCGCGCATGCCGCGCCGCCGGCTCGATTGGGAATCCTGGCGGGACACCATGCTGGCCGCTGCGGGAAGGTTGGATATCCAACTTGGCGGCCCTGCCTTCGCCATCGACGACACCAAAAATCTACGGCGATCCCTTTACGGCGCCTCGAACCGGCAGGACATGGACCCGATGCTGCGCATCCATGACGTGCCCGATCCCGGCGCGCACAACCCCTGGCGCACGGAAACCATCACGCCTCTGCAGGGCCTCTTTGCGCTCAACTCGCCGTTCATGCTGCAACAGGCGGATGCGTTCGGAAAATGGCTGATTGCCGATCCGAAGGCCGGAGTCCCTGAGCGTCTTCAGCACGCTTATACGCGACTCTTCCAGCGCCCGCCCACCGGTTTTGAAATCAGTGTCGCCCAGCGGTTTTTCGCCGGGCGCGAGAATGATGCCGCCGCCTGGTCGCAGTACTCGCAGGCCCTGCTGGCCGGCAATGAAACGCTCTTTGTGGATTGATCGACAAAGCACTCGCCTTTTCCACCGTATTTCTTCTCCATGATCTCCGCCTCTGCCATTTCCCGCCGTGAAGCGCTGTCCCGTCTGGGTGGCGGCCTCGGCGCTTTGGGATTGGCTTCCACCTTGCACGCCGCGAACACTCCCGGGCAGTCGCACTTTTTGCCGAAGGCGAAACGGATCATTCACCTGCACATGAACGGCGGGCCTTTCGGCCCAGACTTTCTCGATCCAAAACCCGGGCTCACCAAATACAGCGGCCAGCGTCCTGAGGGCGCCGACTTGCGAACGGAGCGCCCCACCGGCGGGTTGCTGGCGTCGCCCTATGTTTACTCCAATCACGGCCAAAGTGGTCTGCCGGTGAGTGAATTGCTGCCGAACCTGGCGCGGCATGCGGATGACCTTTGCGTTCTCAGGGGTTGTTACACCGACAATCCGAATCACGGCCCTGCCCTGCTGCTGATGAGCAACGGCACCATGACGGAACGGGTGCCCAGCTTGGGCTCATGGTTGAGCTACGGCCTGGGCAATGAGAATGAAAACCTGCCTTCGTATGTGGTGCTCTGTCCAGGCCGGCCCGTGCGCTTCTCGATCCTTTGGAACAGCGCCTTTCTGCCCGCGCAGCATCAGGGCGTGTACATCAATCATTCCAACCTGAATCCGCAGGAGATGATTCCCTGGCTGCACAACGAACGGTTAGGCCAAATCGATCAGCGGCGGCAGCTTGATTTGATGCAGGAGTTGAATCAGGCGCATCTCGCGGCGCGTGGCGGCGCCGACGTCGCCCTCAATGGCCGGATTCAGTCGATGGAGACCGCCTTCCGCATGCAAACGGCCGCCACGGATGCCTTTGACCTGAATCGCGAGCCGGAAAAGGTGCGGGCCATGTACGGCACCAGCCACTTTTCCAACGGTTGTCTGCTGGCGCGGCGGCTGTGCGAACGCGGCGTGCGCTTTGTCCAGCTCTACTACGGCAACGGCCAGCCCTGGGACACGCATTCGAATCACGACGCCGCCACTCGCAAGCTCGCCGCGGATATCGACAGGCCCATCGCCGCGCTTCTTGGGGATTTAAAACAGCGCGGGTTGCTTGAAGACACGCTGATCGTCTGGGGTGGTGAATTCGGCCGCACGCCGGTCAGCGAAAACGGTAACGGCCGCGACCACAACCCACACGGATTCATGATGTGGATGGCCGGCGGCGGCGCCAAGGGCGGCACGGCTTACGGCGCCACGGATGAGTTTGGTTTCAAGGCGGCCGAAGGCAAAATGCACGTCCATGACATCCACGCGACGCTGCTGCACCTCCTGGGCATCGATCATGAACGCCTGACCTACCGCTACGCCGGCCGCGACTTCCGCCTGACGGATGTACACGGCAGGGTGCCGCGCGAGGTGTTGGCGTGAGGGGAATGGCCGAGTTGACAGGATTGGGCAGATAGGATATTTATTAGCCAGACGGCATGGTAAAAAAGTCCCAACATGTATTTTTCAGGCACAACGGCTCTTGGAGCGTTCGCAGCACTGGCTCGTCAAGAGCGTCGAGTACATTTGACACCCGGGCAGAAGCGATTTCCGCAGCTCGCGCCATTGCTAAAAAGCGGGGATCCGAACTGATCGTACATAAAAAAGACGGTTTGGTTCAAAGCCGCAGTTCCTACGACAAAAACGACGGGCCACCGAAAGGATAACCCGTGTCCGATTTCGAGCACAATGTGTTCATCAACTGCCCGTTTGACGACGGATACATGCAGCTTCTCCGGCCCCTGGTTTTTACTGTCCTTCATCTTGGATTCACTCCCAGACTGGCGCTTGAACGCGCTGACTCTGGAGAATCACGGATCGACAAGATCGTCGAACTCATCCAACAATCCCGCTACGGCATCCACGATCTATCGCGATGCACCGCCTCCAAAAAGGGGGAATACTCCCGGCTTAATATGCCGCTGGAACTGGGCGTGGACTACGCCTGCAAGCTTTTCAAAAGCGGCAGGAGTCGAACAAAGCGCATCCTAATCCTGGAAAGCGAACGTCATCGATACAAAGCAGCACTTTCGGACTTGTCGGGTTCGGATATCACAGCCCACGGCAACAATCCGGAGACGCTAATCGTGGGCGTGCGGAATTGGATGGTCCAAGAAGCCAGCGCGCCTCCTACAGCCGCACAACAAATTTACTCTGACTTCTTGGATTTCACCGCCTACAACCCCAAACAGTTGCTCAAAAGAGGCTGGAAGCAGGAGCACATCGAAACCATGAACATCATTGAGTTAGGCAAGCACATGAAGGACTGGATCGCGAAACGCCAGGAGCAACGCGACATATTGGGTGATCTCTTTTAGAGAAAAACATGCTCTCCGACCTCAAAGCCCAAGTCTGTGAAGCCAATCGTGCGCTGGAGCCCAGCGGCCTCGTGCGCCTGACCTGGGGCAATGTCAGCGGCATCGACCGCGCTTTGGGCCTGTGGGCCATCAAGCCCAGTGGCGTCGATTATGACGA
>JAXMIV010000355.1:0-4278 GCA_034377045.1 Prosthecobacter sp.
TCTCCATCATCGTGCCCTTCTGGCTGATCATCGCCCAGGTTGGCTGGCGTGGCATGATCGCCGTCTGGCCTGCCTGCCTGGTCACCGGTTTAAGCTTTGCCATCGCTCAATTTGCCGTCAGCAATTACCACGGACCCTGGCTCGTCGATATCGTCGCTGCGATTGTTTCCATGGGTTCCCTCGTCGTACTGATGCGCTTTTGGAAACCTGCCGATGCAAAGACCAAGGACCGGCCATCGTCCGCGCCGCAAAGTCAGCCCTGGAAGGCCTGGCTGCCATGGGTGGCTCTGTCAGTGTTCGTCTTTCTCTGGGGCTTGCCCGACATCAAATCCGCGCTCAACGGCGCTTTCGCACCCGCCTTTGAAGTGCCGCTCCTGCACAAGGCCGTGATGAAGGTGCCGCCGGTCGCCGCGCAACCGGTGCTCGAAGAGGCCGTGTTTACGCTGAATGCGCTTTCCGCCACCGGCACCGCCCTGCTTCTGGCCGGAGTCATCGCGGGCCTCGGCCTGGGTCTCAGTCCCCGCCGTCTGCTGGCCCTTTATGGGCGCACCTTAATGCGCGTGCGTGTCTCTCTGCTCACCATCGCCCTCATGCTGGCCTTGGGATTTGTCACCCGCTACAGCGGCACCGACACCACCATGGGCTTGGCGATGGCCGGCACCGGCTGGCTCTTCCCCTTCTTCTCGCCGCTGATTGGTTGGTTAGGCGTGGCACTGACTGGCAGCGACACCTCATCGAACGTCCTCTTTGGCAATCTGCAAAAAGTCTCCGCCCAGCAGCTCGGTCTCTCGCCCATCCTCATGGCCGCCTCCAACAGCTCCGGCGGCGTCATGGGCAAGATGATCGACGCCCAGAGCATCGTCGTCGCCAGCGTCGCCACCGGCGGTCATGTCGACAGTCCCGACGCAGGCACCGTCTTGCGCGCGGTCTTCTGGCACAGCCTCGCTCTCGCCCTCCTGATGGGAGTGCTGGTGATGCTGCAAGCTTACCTCTTCCCGTGGATCGTGCCCGAATAGGCATCCCGCAGCACCTGCATGGTGTGCCGCACTTCCATCTTGGAACCCAGCCGCGCAAGATGCAGGCGCAGTTGCGTCAGGCAGCCAATGTTTCCCGAAACCAAAATCGCAGCTCCCGTGGCCATCACATTTCGCGCTTTTTGTTCGCCGAGCGATGCCGCGATTTCCGGTTGATCGATGTTGTAAGTGCCCGCGCTGCCGCAGCAGAGATGCCCATCCGGCAATTCCGCGATTTCCGCATTCGGAATCGCGCGCAGCAGATCCCTAGGTTCTCGTCGCACATTTTGCGCGTTCACCAGATGGCAGGCATCGTGATACGCCAATCGCAATGTTTGTCCGGTGTCCGCCGGCAATTCTCGCAGGCCCAATCGTGCCAGGAACACGCTCACATCCAGCACCCGCTTTCGCATCGCCTCGGCCTTCACCTCATCGGGCGTACCCTTCAGTACCAAATGATATTCATGCATCGCCGAGCCGCACCCGGCCGCATTGGTGAGAATGGCATCCACATCCGCCGGAAACGCCTGCAAATTCTGCCGTGCGAACGCCTGGGCTGCGCGCAGATCCCCCGTATGCCAGGCCAGTCCGCCACAGCATCCCTGGTTAGGTGGAATCACCACCTCAACACCGTTGCGCGCCAGCACCTCGATCGTTGCCGTATTGATGTCAGGATCGAGCACCTGCTGCGCGCACCCGATCAGCAGCGCCACCCGAGCACGCCGTTCACCTCGTGCCGGTGTCACCCGCGGCCACGTCTGTGCGGGGGGCAGGGAATCCGGCGCCAGATCCAGCATGGATCGCAGGGCTTGGGGCATCAGTGGCCGCAAAACCTTGCTCAATCGCCCAACCCGCGCCGCCCAGCGAAAGCGCCTGGGAAACGGTAGCGTTTGCGCCATCAGAAACCGCCGTATCTTCTCCATGAAGCTGCGCTTGAAGTGAGGTTGCGCCAGCGCCCGAAAGGGGCTGATCAAGTCGCGGTAAGCCACCCCGCTTGGACAGGCGGGTTCACAGGCCAGACAGCCCAGGCACCGGTCCACATGCACCTGCGCCGCCTGCCACGGCAACGTGCCTTCAAGCACCTGTTTCATCAAAACGATGCTTCCCCGTGGCGTGTCCATCTCCTGCCCAAGCTCCTGATAAGTTGGGCAGGCCGCGAGACAGAACCCGCAATGCACACACGCTTGCACCGCGTGCGCCATCGGCTCACGCAAGGGACCATGCTTGTCGGTGGGAATGGAGTGCAGCATTAGTCGTCGAGAGATGGGAAACGCTGTTCAGGATCGAGAGCTTCCTTCACCGCCTCCAAGATCTGCGGTCGTTGCGCTCGGCCATGCCAAAGCGGCCCGGAACCGCGTAGCGTCACACCGGCCCAATCAAAATCCCCGCCAATCTCGGGCATGGAAACATAAGCGACATTGCCGCCCGCGCTGACATGAATGCGCGCCTCCTTGGGCAGGCTGGAGTGGAGGGACACAACCTGATCAGGCGTCAGCGGCACCTTGACGAGATCGCCTTGAGGATTGGCCCAGCGGAATTCGCGAATCTCCGCCCAAGCCGCCAGGGCTTCCTCGTCGGACAACTCGTGGCCCGGCCAGCGGGCCAGCACTTCACGCGCCACGGCCTCAGGTGTGGTTAGGCGCAAAAGCACCGTTCGGCCGTCGGGCAGCAGATCCAGGGCGTCGACTTCCCAACGAGTATTGGCCGCCTCAGTCAGTGCGCGCGCGGCGGCTTGGGTCGTGTCGAAAGTAAGTTTTAGAGTTCGCGACCAGGATGCCCGGGGAAAGACCTTGAAGGTCATCTCCGCCAGCACGCCGAAACGGCCCAGGCTGCCAACGAAGAACTTGGGCAAATCAAATCCCGCCGCGTTCTTGACCACCTTGCCGCCCATGCGCAGCAGTCGGCCCGCGCCGTCGACGAAGCGAACTCCAAGAATAAAATCCCGAATCCCGCCGTAACGAAATCGACCGGGCCCGCTAAGCCCTGAAGCGACCGTTCCTCCAAGGGTGGAACCCGCTTCAAGCAGCATCGGATCGAACGGCAAATACTGACCGCGTGCAGACAGCGCATCCGCAATCTCACGCACCGGTGTGCCTGCCATGGCGGTAAAAGTAAACTCACCCGGATCGTATTCGCCAATGCCGGTTAGGCCGGTCATCGACAACTTCGGCACGTCAACGGCGCTAAGCCGCGGCTTCGTCCCCGCGCCCACCGCCAGCAGACGAGGAGTGGCCCGCACGGCGTCGATGAGCTCGTTGAGAGATGCCGGTGCCATGATCATTCCCGTGAAATGATGCCTGCCTTTTCCAGCGGATGCAGGCCATGTTGCGTCAGCGCCGGCACCTCGCCGCCGGGAAACATTTTGCCGGGATTGGCGATTTCCAGAGGATCGAAAGCGGCGCGCAGGCGCTTCATGCAATCGATCTCATCCGCCGTAAACATGTCCGGCAAATACTCGCGCTTCTCGACTCCAATGCCGTGCTCGCCGGTGATGGAGCCGCCCATCGCCACACACATGCGCAGAATGCGTCCCGCCAGCGCTTCCGCTCGCTCAAGTGCGCCCGCCTCGCGGCCATCAAAGAGAATGAGCGGATGCAGATTGCCATCGCCCGCATGAAAGACATTGGCGCAGCGCAGCCCGGCCTCCCGCGACATTTCACCAATGCGGCGCAAAGCCTCGCCTAACCGCCGTCGTGGAACCACACCATCCTGCACGATGAAATCCGGCGACAAGCGGCCCACCGCGCTGAAGGCGCTCTTGCGGCCCTTCCAGATGGCCAGCCGCTCCTCCGCATCGCGGGCTGGGCGCGCCTCCACCGGTTGGCTGGCGGTGATGATTTGATCGAGCCGTTCGCGATCCGCGGCCACCGCTTCGCGCGGACCTTCCAGTTCGACAATCAGCACGGCTTCGCAGCCGGGAGGATACTCCGCATGCACCGCCGCCACTGCCGCCTCCAAAGCCAGCGCATCCATGATCTCCATCGCTCCGGGCAGCAGTCCGCTCGCGACCACCGCCGACACCGCATCACCCGCCTGCTCCAGCGTGCGATAACCAGCCAGCACCGTGTAAAAACATTCGGCCCGCGGCAGCAGTTGCAGCGTGATCTCCAGCGCGATGCCGAACAGACCCTCATTGCCTGTGAACAGCCCGCACCAGTCCGGCCCGATGTTTTCGCGGCTGGCGCTGCCCCACTCGACGACTTCACCCGTGGCCAGCACGGCTTTGATCCCCAGCACGTGATTGGCTGTCATGCCGTACTTCAGG
>JAXMIV010000356.1:0-4864 GCA_034377045.1 Prosthecobacter sp.
GCGGGCCTTAACAAAATCCTCTTGAAAAATGAGGCGAGGTACAGAGAGGCCGCCTCTCTCTGCCTTAACTACCGCCAAAAAATCCGCCGAGTTTGCGAATGCGGGTCGGGTGGCGGAGTTTGCGGAGGGCTTTGGCCTCGATCTGACGAATGCGTTCGCGGGTCACCTGGAACTGCTTGCCGACTTCTTCCAGCGTGCGGCCGGCGCCGTCCACCAGGCCGAAGCGTTGTTCGAGGACTTCGCGCTCGCGGGGATTGAGGGTGTCGAGCACGTCCCGCAGCTTGTCGCGCAGAAGGTTCATCGCGGTCAGCTCCATGGGGTTGGAGGCTTCCTTGTCTTCGATAAAGTCGCCAAATTCGGTATCGCCTTCGTTGTCACCCACCTTGGCCTGGAGGGAGACTGGCTGCTGGGCCATGCGCAGCACGGCATTGACGCGCTCGACCGGTAGGTGAATTTCTTCGGCAATCTCATCGGGAGACGGATCGCGGCCGAGTTCCTGGACGAGCTGCTTATGCACCCGCATGAGCTTGTTGATCGTCTCAATCATGTGCACCGGAATGCGGATGGTGCGGGCCTGATCGGCGATGCTGCGGGTAATGGCCTGGCGAATCCACCACGTGGCGTAGGTGGAGAACTTGTAACCACGGCGGTATTCGAATTTCTCCACCGCCCGCATGAGCCCCATGTTGCCTTCCTGAATGAGGTCGAGGAAGGACAGGCCGCGGTTGGTGTATTTCTTGGCGATGGAGATGACCAGCCGCAGGTTGGCCTCAATCATTTCCGTCTTGGCGCGGGTCGAATCGGCCACGCAACCGCGGGCCTGGCAGGCGACATTGCGATAGCCTTCGATGGTTTGCCAGGCCTGCAATTGGAATTGATGCAGGGCTTCGACGGCGACTTCATTGTGCGGATGCTCGCGCACCTCGCGCTCAAGCTGCTCCATGTCCCGGAGCTTTTGCTGAAGCAGAGCGACGAAGTCTTCATTCACCTTCTGCTTGAAGAAGAACTTGTTGCAGATTTTGAAGAAGGTGGCCTTGGCGTCGGTGAAGGACTCAAGGGTGGTGTCCCTTTTCTTGGCGGTGGCGTCAAGGGTAGCCTCATAGAGATCGCAGGCTTTGCGGTAAAGCTCCTGCGCTTGAATGTAGAGGGGGCCGAGCTTCTTGAAATACTGGTCGCGCTCCTCCGCCTTGCGATCGATGACGAGACGGTCGAAACGCTCAAGTCCATTGGCGAGGCTTTCGGCGAACTGCAGGTACTGGTTGCCGACGAAGCCGACATCCTGAAGGCATTGCTGGAGGCCGATTTCCGCCTTTTCGATGCGTTTGGAGATTTGAATTTCCTGGTCGCGGGTGAGCAGGGGCACCTGGCCCATCTGCTTCAAGTACATGCGTACAGGATCGTCGAGCATGTCCAGGCGCACGCTTTCGGGGCGGTCATCGCTGCTGCTGGTGGAGCCGCCTTCCTCTGAGCTCTCGGTTCCCAATTTGGCGGTCGCGAGTACCAGAACCTCCATCTCACTGTCTTCGGCGATGCGAATTTCGAGTGCCCGCAGACGAATAAGAACCTCATCCATCAAGTCCGGCGTGACGATGCCGGGAGGGAGGGCCTCGTTGACATCATCCCAGGTGAGGTGGTCCTGCTCCTTGGCCAGGCGGATGAGAATGCGCAGGCGCGACTGAACCTCGGGCGAATTGATGTCATCGTAAGTGATGACGGATTGAGTCGCGGCAGCGGACTTGGGTGGGCGGCCGCGCTTGCGTTTGACCATCGCGCCATCGGCACCGAGCAGCGATTGCGGGGCGGTACGCTCAATCACGGGGTGAATGCGCGGACGACCGCGTTTGCGCTTCATGACGAGCGGTTCGAGGCCGTTCATATGAGGCGACACTGCCGGTTCATCGGCGGTCTTCTTGGTTGGAGACTTGGCGGGGGCTGGGATTTTGGAGACGGGCATAGGGTGCCGCGAATTTCCGGGGGAGGAGATTGTCCGTGACGATCCTGGCGAAGGGGGTGAGGAAGTATCTAGGGAATTGAACGCGGGTCAAGGAATCTTTGGATTCACGGCACGGAACTTAGTGACTGGCGGAAGCCGGCGCGAGGGAACGTTGCGCAGCCTTGAATCTCACACGCAAGTCCATGATTTCGTGAAGCAGGGTGGCGGTGTCCTCGGGAGTCAGAGCGGGATTTTTGAGCTGGGTTTCCAGGCGTTGCTGGAGGAGTTGCATGCTCGCCATCTCCAGGGAACACAGGGCCTCTTCAGCCTCCGCTAGCCCACCAGAAAGCGCGGGCTGAAAGAGCAACTGGGTTAAAGCGGCCTCCTGATCGCGATCGAGTCCGGCGAGGAAGACGTTGAAGGCGTTCGAGTCCAGTGGATCGAAAGTACCGCGCCAGACCAGGCTGAGCAGCTCCGTGCCGGGCAGATCACGCAGGATTTCTTCACGTCCAGTCTGCCGCAGCCAAGCCAGTATTTGGGCATCAGTGAGGGCCATTTTGCAAAGGGCGTTGGAGCGGGTGTCCTGTGCGGCCAGGATTTCTTGTCCTGTATTTTCACTTTCTCCGCCTTTATTAGTCCGCACGGATGGTTGTTTTCGTGTTTTGGACACGAGATCGCGCATCATTTCCGCGGGAATTCCAAGCTTGCCAGCGACGCGCTGAATCGTCGTCTCCTGGGCCAGTGGTGTGTCGAAGAGTTTGACGTTCTCTGCCATTTCTCTAGCAAATTGGAGGCGCTCTCGGATCTCAGTAAGGTTGCGGCGCGGACCTACGCTTGCCAGTTGATAATCCACGAAATCTTGAGCTCCCTTCAGAAGCGTAGCGAAAGCCTCTGCCCCTTGCTTTCGAATTACTGAGTCTGGGTCTTCGCCCAGCGGCAGTACGGCCACTTTAACGATGAGACCTGCGGGCGCGAGAACCTGGAAGGCGCGCTCGGCCGCCTTGTAGCCCGCATTGTCGGAATCGTAGCATAGCACCACCTCATCGGTGTGACGCTTCAGTGCGCGCGCATGAAACTCGGTGAAGGCAGTGCCTTGGCCAGCGACGACGTTTTGGAAACCCGCCTCATACAGCATAATAGTATCGATCTGCCCTTCACAAACGATTGCCTGGTCTGCCTTTGAGATGGCCCGCTTGGATTTGTCGAAACCGAAGAGAACCTTGCTTTTGTTGAAGAGCGGGGTCTCGGTAGTGTTGAGATATTTCGCGGTCTTGGCCTCGGGATCGAGCAGGCGGCCGCTGAAAGCGATGACGTCGCCGTTGTCGTTCCGAATGGGGAACATGAGGCGGTTGCGAAAGCGCGGATAAGGCTGGCTGTCCTCATCGCCCTTGCCGAGGATGCCCGCTTCGAGAAGGAGCTCCTGGCCGAACTTGAACGGCGCCGCCCACTGCCGAAGCATGGGGGTGGAGGCCGGCGCGTAACCGATCTGCCAGTTCTTGGCAACGGCGGGGCTGATGCCGCGGCTTTTCAAATACGCGCGCGCTTCATCAGCAATGCGGTGCTTCATCAGCAACTGATGGTACCACGCGGCCAGTTCGCGATGCGCGCGAATCATCAACGCCTTTCTCTTGGCGGCCTCCTCGGCATTGGCATCCCACACTTCATCCTCGATGCGGATGTTCGCGGCATCGGCCAGGCGCTTTACCGCTTCCATGAAGGTTAACCCGTCATTCTCCATCAGGAAGCGGAAGGCGTTGCCGCCCGCGCCGCAGCCAAAGCAGTGGTAGGAGTTGGTCGAAGGCCGCACATTAAACGATGGGGACTTCTCGGTGTGGAAGGGGCAGAGGCCAACGAAATTGGCCCCGGCCCGGCGCAGCTTCACCGCGCGCCCGACGAGGTCCACGATGTCCGTGGCGGCGAGCACTTGCTGGAGCGTTTCTTCCGGGATGCGGGGCATGGGGCTAATCTGTAATCGGTGGGCGGACTGAGAGTACTTACGCGGCTGCGAGTGATTGGCACGCGGCAAGTAGCGGCGACCGGCTAAGGAGCCGCTTGGACGGCAAACCGCACCCTCACACCCGGGAGGGTGGCGGCGAGTTTTTCGCCTTTCTCCCGGCCAAGCACGCACATCGCCGTGGCGAGGGCGTCGCTAGTGGTGCAATCGGGGGCGAAGACGGAGCCGGCGATGCGCCGGGTCAGGCCCAGACCGGTTTTGGGGTCGATGATGTGGGAGTAACGGGTCCCGTCGATTTCAATGAATTGATAGAGATCGCCGGAGGTGGAGACAGCTTGATGGGCGAGCAGGACGGCTTCGAGGTCTTCCTCGGGGCTCGGTCGGGTAAAGGTGCGCAGTTTGATCTCCCAGCCTGTTTGTCCGGGGGGTGGCTCCCCGGCCGCCGTGTCCCCACCGGCCAGAACCACGGCATGGTTGAGGCCGCGTTGTTTGAGCAGGCGCAGGCAATCGTCCGCCGCATAGCCTTTGGCGATGCCGCCGAGGTCAATGAGGGTGCCTGGGGCGAGAGTGACGGTTTGGGTCTTTGCGTCCAGTTGAATCGCGTGCCAGTTCGTCGCCGCGAGGGCTTGGCGCAGCCGGTCTTGCGGCGGCAATTTGCCCTGCCGTTTCGCCCGCCGCCAGAGCTGAGTCAAGTGGCCGCAGGTGGGATCAAAGGCGCCGTTCGTGAGTTCCGCGAAGGCCACGGATCGCTGCAGGATGTCAAACAGCTCAGGACTCACCTTAAACGGATAGTTCGCTTCCGGTGCGCATAACCGCATGAGTTCGCTGGTGGGATCGTAGTCGGTGAAGATGGCGTTGAGCTGAGCAATGCGGGCGAAGCAGGCCTCGGTCGCAGCTTCAGCCTCTGCCTGACTTTCCGCATACAACGAGATGCGAAAAGTCGTCGCCATGCCCTCGCCTTTGAAGTCAAAGCGCTG
>JAXMIV010000357.1:0-3354 GCA_034377045.1 Prosthecobacter sp.
CTACACATGCCGCACATGGATGGCCTGTCATTTGTCCGCTCGCTCCGGCGGCTGCTTCCGGACATTCCGATCATGGTGGCCAGCGGCCGCCTGGAAGACGCGGAGGCAGGAGAGTTTAAGATCTTGGGCGTGACAAGCCGACTGGACAAACCGTTTACCCAAACTCAATTGGCGGAGGCGCTGAAGAACCTCCTTGCGCCGAAATGAGCACTCACCCAGGAAGGGGGGACACTAGGAAAGAATTGCGGCTGCCTTCGATGCCGCCCGGCCGACGAAAAGGGTTGGGCGCGAAGGCCCTCAATGATTAAACACAAATTCCGCGGAGTTGATCAGCGCCCAGGCGAGGTCTTCGAGGGCGGTTTGACGCGTGCTGGCGGGGGTGGTGAAGAAGCGGAGGGAGGTACGGAGTTCTTCGGCGGTGGGGAGGCGATTGTAGGCGGCGAGGTAGATCTCCGTGACGAGCTTGGGCTCGGGCATGTCACTGGCGGCCAGGGCGTGGACTTTGCCTTTGCTGTTGGTAAGTTTTTCCTGCAGGGCATTGGAATTCATCAGGTGCAGGGCCTGGACGACGCTGGATTTGCGTTCGCGTTCACAGGGGCATTCCTGGCTGGCGTTGGGACGGCCGAAGGCGTCGAGGAAATCGCTGTCGAGCTTATGGTTCCAGGTCTGAACGGCGCGGGAGTTCGGCGGCAGGCCGGAGAAGGAATCGCGGACGCCGGTGAGATCACCGACGGCATCAAGCAGGACTTCAGCGCTGAGGCGGCGTTTGTAGGCGCGGGAGAAGTTTTTGGTGTCGGCGAGGTTATGCTCGTTGGGCTGGGAACTGAGCTGGTAGGTGCGCGAGCTCAGGATGGTGCGCATGAGGTGCTTGAGATCGTAACCATGCGCGATGAAGTCCTGGGCGAGCCAGTCGAGGAGGGCCTCGTTGGTGGGAGGATTGGAAACGCGGAAGTCATCGACGGGATCGACGATGCCGCGGCCGAGGAAGTCGGACCAGATGCGGTTGACGATGGCTTTGGCGAAGAAGGGATTGTTGCTGGCGGCCATCCAGTCGGCGAGGCGGGCGCGGGGATCCTGGCCGGCGACATAGGGCATCTCGGGGCCGTCCGGCGGCTTCGGCACCATGACGGCTTCGGTGACGGGGTGCTGAACTTCGCCCTTGCCGCCGTACCACCAGTATTCGGGTTCACCGGAGATGGGGGCGGAGATCCCCTGCCCTTTGCGCGCCATCTGGCCGAAGAACGCGGCGAGTTGGAAGTAGTCTTCCTGCGCCCACTTTTCGCTGGGATGATGGTGGCACTTGGCGCAGTCAAGCCTAACTCCAAGGAAGATCTGACTAACGAAGGAGCTGGCGTCGGCGGGTTCGCGTTTGTCGCGAAAGACGGCGACGGGGCCGTAGTCGTGGGTGCTGCCCTGGGCGGTGAGGAGCTCGCGGACCAATTGGTCATAGGGCTTGTTGTTGCGGAAGCTGTCACGCAGCCATTGGTCGAGGAGGTAGACGGGTTTGACACCGACGCGGGAGGGATTGGGACGGATGAGATCCCCCCACTTGATGGCCCAATGATCAGCGTAGTTTTGGTGCTCGAGCAGTTCGTCAACCAGGCGGGCGCGCTTGTCGGCACGAGTGTCCGCGAGGAAGCGGCGGGCGAGCTCGGGCGGCGGCAAAAGGCCGATGACATCGAGAGAGGCGCGGCGAAGGAATTCGGCGTCGGTGCAATTTTTTGAAGGCAGGATGCCGAGCTTTTGCAGGCGGGAATGGACGAGGGTATCGATCTCGTTGTTCACCGGCAGGCTGGCGTAGGTGGCGGCCGGCAGGATCTTATCGGCAGGAATGGTGACGCGGGCGACATCGACGAGGCCCATGTAACGGGCGATAACGACGCCTTCACCGCTGACCTGCCCGGCTTTGATGTGGCCGAGTTCGTCAACGGTGGCCATCTCCTTATCCTGCGAAAGGAATTCGGTCAGCGCGGTGATGTCGCGGGTGTCGCCGTTGGAGTATTTGGCAGTGACCTTGAGGGCTTGTTCCTCACCCTTTTTGTAAACCCGGTCGCGCGGGTTCATGCTGACGCTGGTCAAGGTGGTTTCGCCTTCGCGCTGAAAAGGCACCCCTTGGCGCAGCCAGGCGAGGATGGTGTCGTAGGCGGGCGTGCCTTTGACGAGGCGGGCGCCGCCTTCATGAGGGAGAATGCCCGCGCCCTTTTTGAAAAGCAGGCTCTCCTCCGGCGCCGCGAGAAAGATGCGGCGGCCGCGATCATCACGAACAATCTCGTTGTAATCAAGGCGCGGGTCGTAACCGAAGATGGAGAGCTTGAAGTTATTCTGCCCTTCCGGCTTGGCGTGGCAATTGCCAGAGGCGCACCCGGCCTTTTGCAGGTGCGGCAGGACATCGAGGGTGAAACTCAGCGGCTGATCGCCCGCGAACACGGCGGTCCCGAGGGACAGCAGTACGCAGAGTGATTTAACCGGAAAGCCAGGCATTGGAAAAATACGGGCGCAAGGAGGGATTTCTTGCGCCGTGACAGGCGAGCCGAGGCGGCCTATTCGTAATCCCACTTCATGACCCAGGGGTCGTCGAAGTCCTGTTGAAACTTTTTGAGCCGGGCCTGGTAGTCTTCGAGGGTGGCCTTGAAGGCGGGATCGGAGGCGAGATTGGTGCGCTCATCAGGATCGTACTTCATGTCGTAAAGCTCGAAGGCGGGTCGGTGAATGTATTGGTCCACGGTGCGGAAGCCATACTTGGTGTCCTTGCCTTGTTTCCATTGGGCCTGCCAGGAGGGCGCGGCCCAGAGGTCGCTGGCGAAGGGGTAGGGCAACGGATGCGCGATGTTCCAGATGAGTTTGTATTTGTCATCGCGAATGACCCGCATGGGGTAGTACATCTGGATCTCGTGGAAGGTGTGGCTGGCGTAGATCGTTGTCCGCGACGAGTCGCCTGGCTGCTCGAGAATGCCGAGCCAGGAGCGGCCATGGTAGCGGGTGAATTTCGGGCCGAGGTTATCACCTCTCCCGTAGCCCTTTTCCTTCGCCCAAGCGACGGCATTGACGGTCTTTTGGGGCGCGTTCTTTTCCGCATCGAGGCCGCCGGCGAAGTCGAGCATGGTGGGCGTGAGGTCCACATGACTGACGAGGGCGTCGTTCTTGATGCCGCGCTTTTGGCTATACGGATTGCGGACGATGAGAGGCACGTGCAGGCCGGGTTCATAGACGGTGGTCTTGCCGCCGGGAAAGGCCATGCCGTGATCGCTGGTGACGATGACGAGAGTCTTGTCGTAGAGACCGGCCTCCTTCAGCCGCTTCACCAAATGCCCCAGCCCGGCATCGACGCGGGAGACGCTTTGGTAGTACTGCACG
>JAXMIV010000358.1:0-5791 GCA_034377045.1 Prosthecobacter sp.
TGACCCGGCGACCGGCGCGGCGCAGGTTCAGGTGCATCACGAACGCGCCGTGCGTGCCGGAACCCTGCTGGGGGCTGATTCCGTGCGGGTCGTGGGATTCCCCGACCAGAAAATGGACACGCTCCCGCTGTTAGACATTACCCAGGCCATCGAGCGCGAGATCGCCCGGGTGCAGCCCGATACGATCTTCACCCAACACGGCGGGGATTTGAACATGGACCACGTCATTACCTTCCGCGCCACCATGACGGCGACGCGACCCATGTTGGGAGGCTGCGTGCGGCGCGTGTATGCCTACGAGGTGGCGTCCTCCACGGAGTGGGCGTTCCAGCAGTTCGAGCCGCGCTTCCAACCTGCCGTGTTTTTTGACATCACCGCGACGTTGGAGACAAAAATTGCCGCCATGCAAGTCTATGAGAGTGAGGCCCGGCAGTTCCCGCATCCCCGTTCGCCGGAGGCTCTGTCCGCCATCGCCAGGCGCTGGGGCAGTGTGGTCGGCGTACAGGCGGCGGAGGCGTTTCAACTGGTCAGGGAAATCAAATGAGCCCCGTTCCCGTCATGCTAAACTCCGATGCCCTTTGCATCATCCCCGCGCGTGGCGGGTCCAAACGCATCCCGCGCAAAAACATTCGCCCCTTCCTGGGCCGTCCCATCATCGCCTATATCATCGAGGCGGCGCTCGCCTCCGGTTGCTTCGCCGAGGTGATGGTCTCCACCGATGACGACGAGATTGCCGCGATAGCGGAGCAATACGGAGCCAAGGTGCCCTTTCGGCGATCACCGGAGACCTCCAACGATATCGCGTTCTTCCCGGAAGTGCTCATGGAGGTGCTGCAGGAGTACCGGAAGCGCGGACGCGAGTTCGGATTCTGCTGCGGTTGCTTTGCCACCTCCGCCCTGACCACCCCCGAGCACCTGCGTGAAGGGTTCGAGAAACTGCGGGCTGACACGAGCCTGTCGTATGTCCTGCCGGTCGCCGATTTTGGTTATCCCATTCAGCGGGCCGTGCGCATTCGTTCCGGACATCTCGAGATGTTTCAGCCGGAGAATTACTTCCGCCGCAGTCAAGATCTGGAAAAGGCCTATCATGACGCCGCACAGTGGATTTGGATGCGATCGAACGCCATGTTTGATGGCATACGCATCCTCAGCCCCGCAGCCAACGCCGTCGTTGTGTCCAGCCGGGAAGTTCAGGACATTGACACGGAAGAAGACTGGCTGCTGGCGGAACTGAAGTACCGCCTACGCCAGGAATCCCGTTAGTACGCTTTCACGAGCTTCATGGCCCATGGTTTTCAGTTCCTTTCAATTCGTCCTCGCATTCCTGCCGGTGACGGTTGTCGGGTTCATGATCCTGCAGCGGTATGGCCTTCTTCGCGCCTCCTCCTACTGGCTGATTGCTGCCTCCCTCTTCTTTTATGCCTGGTGGGACTACCGCTACCTGCTCATCCCGCTCGGCTCCGTCGTTTTTAATTATTGGTTAGGCAAAGCTTTGCTTCGCCCTGCTCAGACTGGCAGGGGTTTGCTGATCTTTGGCATCGCCATGAACTTGGGCCTGCTCGGCTATTATAAATATGCCGGCTTCTTTGCGGAGAATCTCGTCGCGATCTTTGGACTGCCTATCGCGGTGCCGCACATTGCCCTGCCCCTGGCGATTTCCTTCTGCACCTTTCAGCAGGTCTCCTTCCTGGTCGACTGCCATCGCAAGCAGGTCTCCCACTTCGACTTCCGCCGCTACCTCCTCTACATCGTTTTCTTTCCGCATTTGATCGCCGGCCCGGTGGTCCGGCATTATGAGTTGCTGCCACAACTGGAGGCGCCGCACGACCCCACGACCCGCTGGCGGGACATCACCTGGGGACTGCACCTTTTTGTCATCGGCTTGTTCAAGAAAACCGTTTTTGCCGATGCCATGGCCGGCTATGCGGATCCGGTTTTTGGTGCTGTCACCGCCGGCGCAGCTCCATCATTCCTGGAGGCCTGGGGTGGTGCGCTGGCTTATACCTTCCAACTCTACTTCGACTTCTCGGGGTATGCCGACATGGCTCTCGGCAGCGCTCGCATGTTGGGCATCATCCTGCCGCAGAATTTCGATTCGCCCTACAAGGCGCAAAGCATCGCGGACTTCTGGCGGCGCTGGCACATGACGCTCAGCCACTTCCTGCGCGACTACCTCTACATTCCCCTCGGCGGCAGCCACCACGGCAGCTTCCGCACCTACCTGAATCTTTTCATCACCATGCTGCTGGGGGGGCTTTGGCATGGAGCGGCGTGGACCTATGTCATCTGGGGTGCTGCTCACGGCGCTGCCCTGGCTGTTTGCCATGCATGGCGGGATTTCAGCAAGAAGCGGGGCTGGTCAATGCCGCGCAGTCTCGCTTATGCGCTTACCATGCTCTTCGTCATTGTCTGCTGGGTCATCTTCCGCGCTCCGAACGTCGGAGTCGCCGGAAAGATGCTCGGCGCCATGTTTGGCGCCGCCCCTCTGGTGTTGCCGGAAGAACTGGCTTTCCTCTCTCGATGGGGTGGCGTCTTCAACGACCTCACGGTAACCACCACGCGCAATCTCGGCAGCCTGCCGGACACCAAAGTCTTTCTCTATGCGCTGCTGCTGTGGTTGCTGTGCAAATACGTCCCCAACTCACGGCAATGGACGGAAGAACGCAACTTTGGCACCCCTGAGACGCTGACGTTAGGCCGTTGCGTTTTGCTTTCCGTCATGATCAGCATCTGCATGGTCAGCATGCTCGCTCACAAGGAGGTCTTCATCTATTATGTCTTCTAAGCCAGGAGCGCTGCCACCTCCGCGTTTCTTGGCCGTCTGCCTCGGCCTCGTGGCCCTGTTGTGGAGTCCCCTGCTGCTCAGCTACCGCTACCTGGCCACAAACGGGGAAACCCTGAGTCCGGTTAAAATTGTCGACCGCCTCGAACACCAGCCCGAGGCCTTCTACCGCTCCATCATGCATGACAACCTGCGCGAAACCGCGCTGGAGATCATTCGGCGCCGGCAGCCTGAAGTCATCGCCCTCGGCTCATCGCTGACTCTCGACTTCCGCGAGGAGTACTTCACCCGCCCCTTCGCCTGCGCCGGCGGAGTCATGGACACGCTTGCCGACGGCGATGAATTCGTCATGCGCATGCTCAAGGTGGCCCAACCTAAAGTGGTGCTTTTTATCCTCAACTTCTGGTGGTTCACCGATGCCGAGGTTCCTCGCCGCGGCAGCCTGGCCGGTCCCAAGGAAAGCCCCCGCCTGTCGTTCTCGCAACTCCGCCTGCCCTACAAGCAGCTTTCCAGGAAAGAGATCACAGCAGGCCAGTTGTTCGGCTGGGAACCTCTGCACGCCACCAATGCCATCGACAATATCCCGCTGGGTCTCATGGCCCACTTCGACCACGTCGGACGCCGCTCCGATGGCTCGCAACTCAATGGTCTCGTCTTCACTGACAAAGCCTGGGACTTTTACGCGCCGGTGCGCCAGCGTTTCGCCCATGTCGACGCTTTCGTCTTGGAGTCCGGCCGCTTTGGTCCCGATATGCAAATCCGCCCGGATCGCCTCACGCTCCTGCGTCGCATCATTCAGCGGCTGGAAACCGCCGGCACCCATGTCATCCTCGTCAATCCGCCGATGGCGCCCCCGCTTGTCGCCGCCATGTCCCGTTCCGGCCGCCATCAGTATTACTTTCAGTTTGGCGATGCGATTCAAAAACTGGGCGCCGAAGCCTACGACTTTCGCGAGCCCGCGACCCTCGGCATTCCCGCCGCCGAATTCGCCGACACCCATCACGCCGGCAACACCGCCTACATGCGCCTCCTGCTGGAAATCGCCAAACGTTCCCCGGCTTCACCCCTCGCCGGTCAGATCGATCAGCCCAAACTCGCCGAGTGGGTTCAGCGCTTCGCAGGCAATACCGTCGCCATTCTTGCCAAAGACAGGATCCGGACCCGAGAAACCGACTTCCTCGGTCTGGGCGTGCAAAAGGCCGCCCCGGCTCCCGGCCCGTAACATCGGTTGGAAGGCCGCAATTCTGTTTGAAATCTGCCTTTTTTGGCCGGTATTACCTCCCTCCAACCCATCCCTCCCAAGTCCATGGCCCACAATCGCGTCGTCTCCTTTTTCAAAACCCCGGTGTTCTTGGCGAAGGAGTATTTCCACCGCAAGCCCGATCCCCATTTTCAATACGACTTCGTCAACGGGGATCTCAAGGCTAAAGCGGCTCAGGACGCCGCCACGATGCGCCGCGACGGCATTGTCATTCTGCCAGGTTTTTTCAAGGGAGAGCAACTTCAGCAGATGCAGGATGCCTTTGAAACGGCGGTGGCCGGCAGGCCCTGCAAAAAGAACCCAGATACCCTCCTGAATACAGAGTTTTTGCACGAGCACTTCATCTTCTTGAAGGCCGCATTGGATGATTATCTGCTGGAAGTCATGGCGGGCTACTTTCAGAAGCGATTTTCCATCGGCCGTTACAGCGCCATTCGAATCATGCCCACGGACGCTGGCCGCTACGGTTCCTTCCAGTGGCATCACGATTCGCGCGGACGCCAGATCAATGTCCAGATGCTGATGTCTCCGGTCAGCGCGGAAGGCCAATGCATGACCTACCTGAAGGGTTCGCAGGATGTCTATTACGACCACTATCGCGGTCTCGCTGGTGGCTCGCGTTTTGAGAAGGATCTGGATCTCGCCAAAGATCCTGCTTTGGCCTCCCGTGTCGTCAAATTGATGGGGCCGGCTGGCACCGTGGGGCTGTTTGATTCCAACGGACTTCACAGCGGCAATCGCAACAACGTCGAAAAACGCGATACAGTCAGTTTCAACTTCGCCTCCAAACGTCATTTCAAAAAATTCACGGTGCGCAAGGAACACTTGGAGGCCCTGGAGCCGAAAAAGCGTCAGATTCTCCAGTTCAATCCCCACTGTGAAATCATCGCCTGATTCGGAACTGGCTCGCGTGTGAGCATTCTTTTCATTCAAAAGCGGCCGATCCGAGCCGGGGCGCAAACCTCGCTCGCACGGATGGTCGACAGCACTCCGCTACGCATTCTTGGCCCCGCAGTCCTGCTCGGCGGGGAGGGCTGGCTGGCGGAGCAGTTGCAGCGGCAGCAGGTGCCGGTCCTCACCACTGACTTCCCGAGCCCGCGCGCCATGGCCACGCGTCTTTTTGGCCTGGGTTCCTTCGCCCGCCGGGTCGCGGCTTCGCTGCATTCAAACTCAATCCAGCCCACAGCCATCATCGCCAATGATCATCAGGAATGCCCGCTGGCCTTGTCACTCTCAAAGACTCTTGGCCGCGTGCCTGTGCTGGCGATTCTGCGCACTCCTGGCATGACCCGCGGCGACTTCGACAAGTATCATTGCGATCGTTGCGACGGACTCATGGGCGAAGGCAAGGAACTCCGTCAACGCCTAACTGAATGGACGACAAAGCCTGTTGGCCTTTTTGAGGAAGGCTTCACCGAGTCTGAATTCATGCCTCCGAAACCCTGGCCGCCCTCCTGCCCACAGCGCCTGGTGGTGATCGGCTCCGAAGCTCCACGCAAAGGGTTCACTGATTTCATCGAGGCCGTGCATTGCTTGGAAATTCAGTTGCCAGGTTTCCCCGGCTTTCGCTGCGATCTCACCGGTTCGCCACCCTCGGGGAGCGACGCCTTGCTCGCCAGGCCCAGCCGCAGTACTTTTCATTTCCTCGGCAGAGTCGAGGGCTTTGCCCATCTCGTCCGTCAGTATGACCTTGCGGTCCATCCTTCGCGTGCCGAAACCTTTGGCATGGCTCCGATTGAAGCCATGCT
>JAXMIV010000359.1:0-2796 GCA_034377045.1 Prosthecobacter sp.
GGCGCGCACTTCAGGGACGCGGCGCAGAAAGATTTCCGCCTTGGTATGGGCCACCGCATCCGGGTCGACTTCCGAGTTGTAGCTGATGTTGAGTTGCGTCACCACATCCTGTTCCCGGACGCCGGCATAGCCGTAAAATACTTCTTCGGTGAAATCGAACGGCGCCTGGTGGATCGTCAATGATTCCACCCAGGCCTCATAGTGGACCGGCATGGAATCCACCAGGGTGCCGTCACAGTCAAAGATGAAAGCTTGGAAGGGGTAGTCTGGGAGGGTCAGCATGGAGAAAACACGGGTCGATACATGGATGCAGTGCGGATGTCGAATGAATGGTACCGGAGGCGCGGAGGAGGATTTGGCTACGCGGACCGACTACACAAATGGCGCAAAATTCCCATTCCCCTGCGCCGTCCCCGAGGCTAAAAGGGCACCGTCACCATGAAGAATCTCCCCACCGCCTTTCAGCGCAACGCGTTGTGGACCGCTCTAACGGCGCTGTCCATCACGATCATCGGCGCGCTGGCCATCGGGTTCATCTACCTGGGCACGCAGGTCATCGCCTTTCTCCAGCCGATCCTGACGCCCTTTGCCGTGGCTGGCGTGCTGGCTTATCTTTTAGATCCCGCCGTCGCGTGGCTCGGACGCCGGGGACTGAACCGCCAACGCGCGGTGCTCCTCGTGTTTGCGCTCTTTAGCTTGGGCCTCGTCGGCCTGGGTTGGTGGGTGGTGCCGAAGATTGGCGAGCAGACCTCCAATCTCGCCAAAAAGATCCCCGGTTACACCGTCAAAGCCCGCACCGCGACGCTGAACTTCGTGACGAAGCTCGAAGCCAATTACGGCATCTCCCTGCATGGCGACAAGGAGGAGGCCGCTCCATCGCCTCCTCCCACCGCGCCCACCGCGCCCAACGCAACTTCCGTCAACCCGACGGAGGCCGCCGCTGCCAGCGAGTTCGATCTGCAGACCTTCCTCACCGGTGATTGGGTGCAGACGACGCTGCCGACGGTGCTGCGGAATGTGTGGAACTTTATCAAGAGCAGCGTCGGTGGTTTCCTCGGCGTCTTTGGCTTCTTCCTCTCACTCATCATCGTTCCGCTCTACCTGTATTACTTCCTGCTCGAAAGCGCCAAGATCAAGGCCCAGTGGTCCAACTACCTGCCGCTGCGTTCCTCCGCCTTCAAGGATGAGTTGGTCGCCTGCCTGACTGAGATCAACCGCTACCTCATCGCCTTTTTTCGGGGCCAGCTCTTTGTCAGCCTCATCAACGGTGTCGCCACCGGCCTCGGTCTCATGGTCATCGGTCTGGATTTTGGCCTGCTGGTGGGTTTGGCGTTGTGCATCATGGGCATCATCCCTTACCTGGGAATCGCCCTTTGCTGGATTCCTGCCGTCATCATCGCCGCGGTTCAGGGTGGCAGCGCGCTGATCCCGGGCGACCCCTGGTGGGCGATGCCGCTGGCCGTGAGCGTCGTCTTCATCGTCGTGCAACAGATCGACGCCCTTTTCATCACCCCGCGCATCGTCGGTGAGGCCGTCGGGTTGCATCCCATGACCGTCATCGCCAGCGTCCTGATCTGGAGCCTGCTGCTTGGGGGCCTGCTCGGCGCCATCCTGGCCGTCCCCCTAACCGCCAGTGTGAAAGTGCTGTTCCAGCGCTACATCTGGCGCGCCCGCATCGTCCCCAGGCAGCGCGCCGCGCCCGCTGCCTCCTGATTTCCCTTCCCCCCTTGCGCGTTGGCCAATCCCGCGTTTTATGGTTGGCCCCGCTCTCCCGTCCTTCTGATGCACATCGCCGATATCTTCTCCCAGCAGCGCCCCACCCTTTCCTTCGAGTTCTTTCCGCCAAAGACGGCCGAGGCCTCGGAAGCGCTCTACCAAACCATCGGCGACCTCGCGGCCTACAAGCCCGCTTTTGTCAGTGTCACCTACGGCGCCGGGGGATCCACCCGGGAACTCACCCATGACCTGGTCGTGCGCATCAAGACCACCACCTCCCTGGACCCCGTACCGCACCTCACCTGCGTCTGCCATGCCGAGGCAGACATCGCCGCCATTCTGGAGCGTTATGCCCGGGCCGGCGTCAGCAACATCCTCGCTCTCGGTGGCGATCCACCCATGAATCTGCAAGGCTACGAGCGCGCCAAGGACGCCTTTCAGCATGCCGCTGATCTCGTGCAGTTTATCCAGAAGTTCAATCAGCAGGGCGGCCACCCTGACCCGCGCGGCTTTGGCATCGGCGTCGCCGGCTTCCCAGAAGGCCATCCCTCCACGCCAAACCGCATGCTGGAAATGGACTACCTCAAAGCCAAGGTCGATGCCGGCGCCGATTACATCTGCACCCAGCTCTTCTTTGACAACCACGACTTCCTCGACTTCCGCGACCGCTGCCGCATCGCGGGCATTCACATTCCCATCATCGCCGGCATTATGCCCATCACCAGCGCCAGCGGCATGCGCCGCATGGCCGAGCTCGCCGCCGGTGCCCGTTACCCGGCCAAGCTCATGCGCGCCATCCAGCGTTGCGGTGGTGACGAAGCCGCCGTGCAACGCGTCGGCATCCACTATGCCACCGAACAATGCCGTGATCTTCTGGAGCACGGCGTCGACGGCATTCATTTTTACACCCTCAACAAATCCCACGCCACGCGACAAATCACCCAAAACCTTAATCTGTAGGGGCGTCATTCATGACGCCCAGATCCGGGCGCGATGAATCGCGCCCCTACTTTTTTGCGGCTTCTTTCGGATAGTACTCGTCAATGGCCTGCTGGATATGGGCGGGAAGACAGAGCACGG
>JAXMIV010000360.1:0-5166 GCA_034377045.1 Prosthecobacter sp.
CTGCCGCCGCGACGATCTCGATCCTGTCAGCGCAAGGTGCGCCGCCCCATCGACAAATGGCCGCGCATGCTCTCTCCCACCTCCCTCGCCAACATCCCAAACTTCACTGTCACCCCTTTTGCTTAACGGCATTAGGTCTAGCGGCCAGCGGCGTCAATCATCCGGCCCGCCATGGCGCACGGACATGGACATGTCCCGCTGCGACAAGGGTATGGTCAGGGGCATGATCCATTCGGCGTGCGCGAGGCTGCGTCCTTCCTTGGCCAGATCCACCTTGGGATCCACGAGCAGTTGCGGCTCACGTCCGTTGAGAGAACACATGACCTGCGCCCGGATTTCGACCTGCTCATGGCCCTGCAACCGCATCTGAGTGACCAGGTGGTGCGCGAACTGCAGGATCATGTCAGGGTGTGTGGACATCTTGGCGGCTTGCCGGCGTTTGAGATACTCCTGGGGATAAACCTCGATGACGTGGCCATTCGCCAGATCGGTGACCAGGAAGAGTGCTTCCGCATCTTTGGATCGCAACTTCATGTGCCAGGAGAACCGATGTCCTTCTTCCGTCCAATCGACACTTGGACAGCCAGTCGCGCAGCGACCTGAATTTCACGGGTTCGGTGTCCATGGACTAGAGAGATCGCAGCAAAGGCCACTCAAGGCCCTTAAGGAACCGTCGTTGCCGAGTCGAACCACGGACTAAGCGAAGACATATTTATGACAATTATCATAAATATCATTTACATGACAGTACCAGGAGGCTGCGAAAAGTTGGTGCGTCTCGAAATGCACCACGAAACCGGTATGAAAACGATCCTCTCTTTAGGTCTCCTGCTTGGAATGGCGATGCCCGCGGTGGCGGACTTGACGCTGTCCGGTCCCGGAATCACCACCGAAGTGTTGGCGACCAAGGTCCCGTACAAAATCTCGTTCACCCTCACGTCCATTTATAAGTTCACCTTCACAGGCATTATGGCAAAGGGAAATACCCTGGGCGCTCCGGGCTGCTCGGGCACCAACGGCGACGGCGGCCAGTTTCACCTCTCCGCGACCATCGAAGGTGCGGGATACAAGTCGAGGGAGGGCAAACTGACCTTCCGTGACGTCCAGGATTTGAACACGGCCCCGACATTGACCTCCCTCCTCGATCCCCCGGACGTCATTAAGGCAACCACCGAGCCGATCACCATCACGATGGAGTGGAAAGGCGAAGGCAACGCCCACAAGCCAGACGGCTCCTTTGTCATTCTAGGTGAGTTTCAGAAAGAACCGCCGCCGCCGGTGGGCAACTTGAGCTTCGCTGTCGGCGACTATCTCCTCATCGACGCAGGCGAGCAGCCTACTGGGGTCGCCGTCGTCACCCGGGAATAAGGCTGGCTGAGTTGTCTGAGCCAAGCAGGGAATCCTCGTTCGCCCTGATCCGTATCGCCCCGCTCAAAACCATCATCTCTGTTATAATTTTTATTGTAATTCTCATATTTGAGGCTATAATCGGTTCAATTACTGTAGTTATTATGAAGAATCTTCTCAGTGGGTTGCTGAACCGGCCGCACTCTCGCATAGGGATTTCGGGGCTCACCGCTTTTGCCCGCCTCGCCGCTGGCGCATGCGGTTGTGCCACGCTCTTCGGCGGCAGCCTGCATGCGCAAAGCAAGCAACCCCTGGATTGGGCCAAGGCGCGGGATGTCGCCGCCAACGGGAATGTGCGCACGGAGATCGCGGCGGCGAAGCCCATGCTGCAGCAACTGTCGACGATGGCGCAGCCGTTAGGCGCGGTGCGCCCCTCCACAGGCAACTCACTCTACACCAAATCCATCATTCTGTTCGATGGCGAGACGCACACCTTGATCCCCATCGGGGCGGTGCTGCACCTGCCGGAGAACTTGCGCAATCGAGTGATCACCAAGCCGCAGGGCAACTTCACCTACTGGCCGAATTTCCTGAAAAGGAACGCAACGTGGCTGGGAACCAAAGAAGTCCCGCTCAAGATGGCGCGAGGCGATACGAAACTCGCCGAGGACGTGCTGCGGGAAACATCCGGGAGCAACCGGCTGCTGGTATCCGTGTATCGCGAATGCCCGATCAGTGTCCTTGAGGCGCCACGCCGATAATTGAAGGAAGACCAATGAAAACACGACTGATTCTCCTGATGCTCGCCGGTGTAGTCAACGCGGGCGCCCAAACCTCGGAAGCGTGGGTACGACAGACTGACCTAACCAATGGAATGATTTATGACATTCCACTGACGTCAACCGGTGGAACTTTCCAGGCGCCGCTGCCGGTGAGTGAAATCGGATCAAGCTTTGAGCTGTATGCCCGTGGCACAGCCTGGGACACCACGATTTACTTGCTCGACACGAAACTGATTCGTGCCTACGCGCCGCAAGTGACGGTGCAGGTTACTTCGGAAGATTCCTATTCCCGCGGCGATCCGGCAAGTTCCAACTACGTGCGCCGTACCCGCGCCGACCGGCCCTTCGGCTTGACGATCGACGTGGCCGGGCTGGTGCCCGCCAGCGGCAGCCAGGCGGAACGCCAGGTTTACTTCGCCACTTATAAAAGCAGCTACAACGCCACGACTTTTTCAGCCTTGAATCAGACGCAGACCCTCATCAGTGAAACCAATCTCGGCAATGGCACGGTCAGTCTGACGCCGCTCTATCAGGAGCTGAACCTGGTTACTCCGACGACAGCCTGCGGCGAGCATGTCTATTCCTTCGTCCGTTACGCCTCCGACGGCGTGCCCGACACAACCTTGGTGCAATCAAAAGTCGAAGTCTGGCCGGTGGCGGACGCGACGATTGACAACATCAGTGCCGGGCAGGTGATCACGGACCGAATTCCGGCTCTCGTGCTGCACCTCAAGAATCTTTATCCGGACTCCCGTACCTTTGCCCAAGTCTATCCCGGCGCCGCGGTTCTCGGCACGGCTGGAACCATGATCAAGGGGACGGAACGGCTTTACGGCACCTACTATAGCCCGCAAACGGTGGCGACGAATGTGCCGCAGAACCAGGATATCACGATCGATGATCTTTCGAATTACGCGCCAACCGACGGCATCTACACGCTCGAAGTCATCACCGCGTCGCCGTTCTTTGACCGGGCGCCTGAGCGCCTCCTGACGGTGACGTTTGAAGTGGACCGCGTGATTTCCTCACGCGGACAGCTCAGCACGGCTGAACCCTAACCGCTCCCAGCGGAGGCAAGCATGAGGATTCACCCAACCAGCACACACTCCCGCCTGCGCCCGCGACCGCAGGGCAGCATGATTTTGGAAGCGACCGTGGCGATGGGCTTTGCGGCAGTGCTCGCTCTGGTGATGATGAAAGCCTCCATGATCGGGCTAACCGGCAATCAATGGACGATCATGCAGACGCTGACGGATGCGTATTTGACCCGAGAGACAGCGCTGGCGAATCGTCTCCCGGTGGCCGACCTGACCGCCACCACCTCCCAGTGGCCCGATCCTACCGTCGATACCCCGCAACGCTACGAGACGACAGTCACGCTGGGCAAGCTTCCGGGCGGCGCGGCTGTGCTGGGAAACCTGGTGCGTTTTCGAACCAACGAAACGCAGCAGGACGATGCGACGACGGCTTCATCTGTCTACCGGCTTTATTCCATCCTTTCCTACCAGATCGGCGACAAAGAGTACTTCAAAAGCCGATCCACCCTTCGCCTGCAATGAAACCAGGTTTCCCCAGCCGCCACCGTCTACGCCAGAAAGGCTTCTCGCTGATGGAAGCCTCCACCGCGCTGGGCATCACGCTGTAGCTTGCGGTGATCATGGTGGTGATGCTGCAACAGCACCTGACCGTGGTCTCCATCGCCGCGAAGCAATCGTTTTTGGGGCGGGAGGCGCCGAAGATCGGCGACCTGCTCGGGCGTATTTTCAATCAGGCCGACTCCTATTTTGTCTATACGAGCCGGGCGAGTGCTGCGGCGGGCGATGCGCCGGTGCTGACCAACGGGCGCGCGGTGCGGCTGTTCTTTAAATCCGCGGCCCAGCAGACCGTGGAAAGAATGATCTCCGTGGAAACTACCGCGAGCGGTACGGAAATGCGCTTCTATACCCCGCAAGCGGACGGAACCTCGACCTCATGGCTGGTGTGCAATCAGATCGCCGGCGCGAACTTCCTCAATGACCAGGGGATTTTGGCCGTGACTCTGCAGGGGCCGAATGGCGAGGAAGTCACTTACTCCGGGGGTGCGCGATGAAAATCCGCCGCCGCCAACGCGGTTTTGCCGCCCTGCCAATGGTGACCGCCCTTGGGCTGATGATGATCTTGAGTCTGGTGCTGATTTTCAATCAGACCCTGATGAACCGGGACCAGGTGGCCCAGACCCAACTGCGCAGCGACTACCACCAGCGCGAAGATGCGCTGATGCGCGCCGTGGTGGCGGTATTTCCCAAGAAGGCCATTGCCTGCATGGACGCGGGATTTGTGTCCTCAACAAACCACTCGTGGAGCACCATTTTTTCCGAGGCCATCACCCTTTCGTCGGTGTCCACGACCCTGTCGGAGACGGTGATTCACGACCTCGGTCTTGCGGCGGCGCGCGACGGTGATGTCGGCGACCAAAGCGCGGCGACCGTGAAGAGCTGGATCACCTCGCTTTCGGGAGAAGCCGACAAGGTGACGCCGGGAACCACCTCCTATGCCGATGTGTTTGCCCTGCCCCAATTCGCCGGCAAGGTGCCGCCCCTGCTCGGGGCCAGCGACGCATTGCAGGCGGCCGATGCGCTGCGGCCGGTCGTGGGAACGCAAAAGCGCTACACGACTCAATCATCCGGCCTGCAAGCAGACGTCACCGTCTACCCGATCTACAACCTGATTCCGTACCCAAATATTCGGTTTGGCTATGCGGAGCCGGGACAGCCGTTTGTGGCCAAGCGCAACTGGTGGGCCTTCACCGTGAACTACGGCAACCGGGGCGCGAGCGTGGCGAAACATTATGTGCTGTCGCTTTACGAAGTGCCCTCGCAAATGCCCATCGAGGCGTCCACCTTCGCGCAAATCGGCAAACATCAAGATGGCACGGCATGGAACTCCACTGCCGTCACCATCTCGGGTTCCATCTATGGCGATCGATTGGACGTCACAGGCACCTACGGGGCCTCGCGCTTCAACGGGCGCAGAAGCATCGATGTGACCGGCACGCTTG
>JAXMIV010000361.1:0-9605 GCA_034377045.1 Prosthecobacter sp.
GCAACTGGTGGAAACGTGCCCCTACTACCGCGAACTGGCGGCCCTGTCCTTGCTCTAAGGTCCTACTTCTTCAACGCATCATGCGGCTCAAACACAATGCCGGCGCAAGCGGGTCTGCGGGGGTTTTCGCAGCGCCAATGCCAGCGCGGGGCGGAGGTGGAAAAGGGCTGCAAGGCGCCTTCGAGGATGCGGAACTGGCCGCGCAGCTCGCCGCCGTCACGGACATCGACGGAGCGGGCGGCGACGGTGCCTGTGAGCGTGCCGCCGGGTTCGAGGATGACCTGGCCTTCGCAGACAAAGTCCCCGCAGGCATGCCCGGCGATGCGGATCTCCTGGGCGCGGACTTCGTGCAGGAAGGTGACCTCACACCCCGCGGCGACCTCAATGACCCCACAGTTGACGTGATCAGCGATGAGCCCACTCTGGGTAAAGGTGCGCTCGGGCGGCGGCCCCTGCGTCGCGAACTCGACCCGCTTCAGCTTTTCCAGGCAAACGGGGCAGCTCGGCGTGGTGAAATGACCTGACGTGGCGATGGCGTAAAAGAAGTCACTGCGTTCGGGGGGAAGCGTCATCAGGACCCGGTGCAAGGCAGCGGCGTCGACGGTTTCAATCCGGTATTCCTGGGCCGCCATGAGGGCTGCGGGACTGAATCCGCCGGGCGCGATGAAGATGCCGCGCGCGTTCCCTGCCATCTGGACTTCGCGGCCAAATTCGGTGACCTTTTCGGCGCTGGGACCCCAGTTGTTCCAGTTCGCGACCTTGACCAGGGCGCGCTGAGGAGAGCCGCTGCGGGGCTGCTCCAGCATGCCAAACATCACCGCGCCGTCCGAAAGCACACAGGACTGGGCGAGCTCGCAGCCGTGGTGTTCGGCAATGGCGCGCGCCAGTTCGCCAATGCGCAGCCAGTCGAGGCTGGCGAGCAATTCGGGCGACCAAGTCTCCGTCTGGGTGACCATCGGCCCGGACTCCAGCACCACCGTTTCGGCCTCCATGACCATAGGCACACGCAGCTGGGTCGGGCCAGCCTCGGCGATTGCGGCGCGGGAGTCGAACATAGGGGTGTGCCAAATCTAACCCATTCTGGCCCGGCTGCAACGCGAGGGCACTTTCTCCTTTGCCCCAGAGGGCAATCGGTTGTTTCTTCCACTTCTATGTCCAAAGGCGTGGGCGAAACCTCCACTCAGTTCTTCAAGCACGGCTCCGCGGCCGAGCCATTTGTGTTTGCCAACGGTGATTCGCTGCCCGGAATCACCGTCGCCTACGAGACTTATGGCCGGCTGAATGCCAAGAAGAGCAATGCCATCCTCCTCTTCCACGCCCTCTCCGGCAGCCAGCATGCCGCCGGGGTCACCGCCAAGATCAAAGGCGTCAGCGGGCGCTGGACGGAGGACATGCAGAAGGGCTGGTGGGACCTGTTCATCGGCCGGGGCAAGGCCCTGGACACAAGCCGGTACTTCATCATCTGCGCCAACTACCTCGGCGGGTGTTATGGCTACAGCGGCCCGGCTTCGATCAATCCGGCGACCCGCAAGCCTTACGGCAGCTCATTTCCAGACGTGTCGAGCAGCGACGTCGTGCGCAGCCAGGCGGCGCTGCTGGACCACCTGGGCATCAATACGCTGCATGCGGTGATCGGCGCCTCCGTGGGCGGCTTGCTGGCGATCAATTTCGCCACCTTGTTTCCAGAGCGCGTGAAGATTGTCATGCCCGTGGCCGCCGGGCTGCGCACCACGGTGCTGACCCGGTTGACCTTGTTTGAGCAGGTACTGGCGATTGAAAATGACCCGCATTTCAATGGCGGCGACTATTACGACGGCGAACCGCCGGAGTATGGCCTCGTCCTGGCGCGCATGATCTCGCACAAGACCTTTGTGCATCTGGATGCGATTGAGAAACGCGCCCGCCAAACCGTGACGCAACCGAACGGCCAGCTATCCTGGTATCGGGTCGGCCACAATGTGGAGAGCTACATGCTGCACCAGGGCCGCAAGTTTGTGGAGCGCTTTGACGCGAACACGTACCTGCGCATCGCCAGCATGTGGCTGCACTACAATCCGCTGCGCGATGCCGGCGTGGACAGCTATGAGGCGCTGTTTGCCCGCAGCAAAGCCGCGGGGCATCACTACCTGGTCTTCAGCATCGACTCCGACTTTTGCTTTTATCCTGAGGAGCAGGCGGAAATGGTCGGCGCCCTGGAGCGCGCCGATGTCTCCTCCATGCACATCACCGTGCATTCCGACAAAGGTCACGACTCCTTCCTGCTCGAGCCCCAGCTCTACACGCCCCATCTGGTGTACACCCTCGAAGGCCGGTGGAAAACCGGCTCGCTCCAGGAAGAGCCCGCCCTGAATGTCGAATAGCTGCTGCTGCGGCTTCAAAACCCAGACGTAGCGTTTTTTCCCAACCGTCTTGTCGGGAGAGGATCGGCGGGTGGCCTCCACCTCGGCCACGCGCCGCATCGGGTGCCCTGCCGCCGAAGCGAAAAAGAGGGCTTCGATGAAGGGTCTGCCGGACATGTTCTCACCTTATCCCTGCCAGCACGGACTCAAACGGGGGTGCTTAAAGATGCAAGTCAACGCCTGCCCTGGGTCGCGCGGTTCACCGTGTCCTCGTAGATGCGGCGTCGCTCCTCCATGCCAAGGCCGCGGTTGCGAAAGCCGATCATCTGGCGATTGATGTCCGCGCGCTGATCGACACTCAGGCGCGAGAGCTTTTCCACCATCTCGGGCGGTGGTTGCCGGGGATAGCCGTCCGAGTTGAAGCCTTCGCGATAGTTCACGGCGGCTTGTTTCGCCTCCTCCATCTGCGACGCACTCAAGGGTGGGCCGTTGCCGCCAGCCCCGCCGCCGGAACCACTGGCGCCCGCGCTGGCCCGCGCAGGTTTGGGTGGTGGCTTTTGGTAGCGAATGGAAATGACCTCTCCGCCCGGGATTTGGATCTTGGCCGTCCAAGTTTGGAGCTTCGCTGGATCGCCGCCGACGCCGATCAGCTGCCATCCCTCGCCATTGGGCGTTTGGGAGATCACCTGGGAGTCCATGGTCTTCGTGTCGAGAAGGGTGGCGAAAACATCGTTGCCGAACCGCGCGACGCCCGTGAGGATGAGTGAATCGGAGACGCCCAAGGAACGGGTGAAAGGCGAGCTTGCCAGGAGCGCCTCGAAGCCATCGTTCTGCAACGGTTGCGGTATCGCCCCACTATCGTTCGGTGATGGAGCCTCGCGAGTCGTCTCGGCTCCACGCGCCGTCACCATGCCGCACAGGCCCGCGAAGAGGGCGCTGTGCGCCAACTTGAGGGCCTTCCTCACAAGAGCATGCGGCAGGGGGATCACGGCCTGAATTACGGCAGGACCTGCCCGAACCCTTCATCCGCCCGCAAAAAATGACACGATGCGAGGCACAGCATGGGTATATGCACGCTCAACGGCAGTGCCGCTCAAATCCGCATCCGTACGGATTTGCCGCCAATCCTAACTAAGACTTGAATTTTTCCGGCTTTGCGGTAGAGTATTGCCGTTAGTTTGCTTCATCCAATCTGCCAAAGAAGTTGCACCGACTTCCGCGGCCCTTCTTTCCGGCGTCCGCCCTTTCAAAAGGATAACGGTCTCCCTTAGAGCACCTCTGCCAGCTCCTCCGGGGGCCTTGGTCGAAGCTTCAACCCAGTTCCAAAGATGTCGGCAAAATGGGGATTTGGGGATTCATGGGGATTTCATATCCCCACGCCAATTCCCTGATCCTCAACAAGTCACGTCACCAATTCCCATGATGGGGACCAAAGTTTTGATTCTCCCCATCCCCAAATCTTCCCCCTTGATCCTTAACTCTGGTCTTCCCCCTTATCACTTCCTCCCGTAGAATCAGCAGCACGCCCGATGAAAACGTACCCGCCGCCTAACGGCCCGCATGGCCTTGCGTTCTCGCGCCGTCAGGCGCTCAAGAGTTGCTCCTCCGGCATCGGCTGGCTCGCCTTTTCCGCGTTGGCGCATCAGGCGGCAGCGAAATCGGGGAGTGGCCTCGCGATGCGTGCGCCGCATTTTCCGGCGCGAGCGAAGCGAGTCATTTTTCTCACCATGCGCGGCGGGCCGTCGCATGTGGACCTGTTTGATTACAAGCCGGAGCTGATCAAACACAACGGCCAGACGGCGAGCTTGGGCCGCGACTCCGTTGGCGCGAAATTGTTCGGCCCCGTGCATCCCTTTTCCCAGCACGGGCAGTCGGGGCAATGGATCACGAGTGCCTATCCGCAACTGGCCAAGCATGCGGATGATCTGTGCATCATCAACTCCATGCACACGGACCTGCCGAACCACGCGCAGGCCTTTGGGCAGATGCACACGGGCAGCTTTCAGTTCGTACGGCCTTCGCTCGGTGCGTGGACGCTGTATGGCCTGGGCAGCGAAAATGAGGAACTGCCGGGGTTCATCACGCTCAATCCACCGGCGGACAATGGCGGCTCGCAAAACTACGGCAGCGCCTTTCTGCCCGCGATTTGCCAGGGCACGAAGATTGGCGGCGGCCAGCTTCCGGAATTGTATGCCGCGTTGCTGCGCAAGGACGAAGCTCCCGGCCCGCCGATGAAGAACATCGCCAACGCCAATCTCTCGCGGCCGATGCAGCGCGCCCAGCTTGATCTCATTCGCGGTCTCAACCAGCACAAGCTCGACCGCGACGTTTTTCATCCGGAAATCGAAGGCGCGATCGAGTCCTTCGAGCTCGCCTTCCGCATGCAGAGCGAGGTGCCGGATGTGTTGGATCTGCGCTCGGAACCGGAATCCGTGCTGAAGCTTTACGGCATCGGCAAGGCCAAGGATCAGTTCGCGCGGCAGTGCCTGCTGGCTCGGCGGCTGGCGGAGGCGGGGGTGCGCTTCATCGAGATCGCCTCACCTCTGCATTGGGATCATCACAACCTGCTGCGCGACAATTTGTCTAAAAGCTGCGCGGCTACCGATCAACCCATCGCCGCGCTGCTCACGGACCTGAAGGCGCGCGGAATGCTCAAGGACACGCTGGTGGTGTGGGCAGGCGAATTTGGCCGCACGCCCTATGCGCAAAGCGGCGACGGCCGTGACCACAACCACAGGGGCTACTCCATCTGGATGGCCGGTGGCGGTGTCAAAGGCGGACTCACCTACGGCGCCACCGATGCGATCGGCCATCAGGCGGAAGAAAACCCGATGCACATTCATGACTGGCACGCCACCATCCTGCACTTGCTCGGCCTCGATCACACCCAACTCACCTTCAACTACGGCGGCCGCAATTTCCGCCTAACCAATGTTTCGGGAACCGTAGCCAAAGGTATCCTGGCGTAAAGCAGGTCGCGAAAACAATGCGGCCTCAACTCAACAATATCAATCAAGCGCGCGCAAAGCATGCCTTTGCGTCATCATGACTCATGGAATCTATCATTCTCAAATTGCTCGGCCAGACCGAGTACGTACCCTCCAATATCCCCGAACTTTTACAGCAGCTCCATCTGCGGCCCAACCAACAGCAGGAATTGCAGAAGGTCGTGGCTGAATTGGAAAGCAGCGGACTCATCGTCCGCACGAAGGGCAATCGCTACATCATCTCCCGTGCCGCGGACCTCGTTCCTGGCGTGATCCAGATCACCCGCGGCGGCCGCGGTTTTGTCCAGCCTGACGAACCGGGAGTTGGCGAGATCGCCATTGCCGAAAGCGCCACCTTCACGGCCATGCACGGGGACCGCGTCCTGGTGCGGCGCGATACAAAGCCGAAGGGCCTGCGCACTGAGACGCCGGAAGCGAACACCGGCCACGTCGTGCGCATTCTGGAACGCAAGCGTACGCAATTCGTCGGCACGCTGCAGCGTGGCAAGCAGTTCCTCCACGTCACCCCGGATGATCCGCGGCTGCCCTCGGCGGTCGTCGTGCCACAGCCCAAAGATGTTGGTCGGCCAGCTAACATCGGCGACAAGGTAGTCGTTGAGATTCTGCAATGGGAATCGCGGCAAACACCACCGGAAGGCGAAGTCATCGAAGTGCTTGGCCCGCCTGACGAAGAGGGTGTCGACATGCTCTCCGTGTTGCGTCATTACGCGCTGCCCCTGCACTTTCCCAAGCCGGTCCTGCAAGAGGCCCAAACCATCGCCAAGTCACGGCCTGACAATCAGCCGAGCGCCGAAGAACACGCGGGCCGGGTGGATTGCCGCGGCCACGACGTCATCACCATCGATCCTGATGATGCGAAGGACTTCGACGATGCCATCTGTCTCCAGCGAACCGGCGAAGACCGCTGGAAACTGTGGGTACACATCGCCGACGTATCGCATTATGTGCGACCCGGAAGTCCGCTCGATGTCGAAGCCAAGAAGCGCGGCAATTCCACGTACCTCGTGGATCGTGTGATCCCCATGCTGCCGGAGGCGCTGAGCAACGAACTTTGTTCGCTCAAGCCGGACCTGGATCGCTTAACCAAGTGTGCCGAGTTCATTATTTCCAAGGATGGCGATGTCATTTCGACCAAGTTCTATTCGGCCGTCATCCGTTCCAAGCGCCGCTTCACCTACAAGGAAGCCTTCGCCGTCCTGCAAAAGTCTCCCGCGGGTGAGATCGAGCAGATGGTGCATGAGGCCAACGCCATGGCTCAAAAGATCCGCCGCAAACGTTTCAGGGCGGGATCGCTGGATCTTGATTTTCCAGAGAACAAGATCCGCCTCGATGACCACGGCAAAGTTTTGCGCATCGAACGCATCGAGAACGATATCTCGCACCAACTGATTGAGGAATACATGCTGCTAGCCAATGAAGCCGTGGCCACCAACCTCATGCGCTTGAACCGGCCCGCGGTCTATCGCATTCACGAGTCCCCGAAGGACAAGCGCCTGCAAGAGTATCGTGACGATGTCCTCAGCCATCGCATCCCCTGCGGCAACTTGACGCATCGCCCGGAAGTACAGAAGCTGCTGACCACGCTCTCCACGTTGCCGGCGGGACCGGCGCTGAAGATCGGCTTTCTCAAATCGCTCATGCGCGCACGCTACGCCGTCGATCCGCTCGGCCATTACGGCCTGGCAAAGACGAAGTATACGCACTTCACTTCACCGATCCGGCGTTATGCGGACCTTGTGGTGCACCGGGTGCTGTTCGACAAGGTGCAGGCGCCGATCCCGGTGCTGAAGCAAATCGCCGATCACATCACGGCGACCGAGCGCAACTCTTCGGATGCCGAGCGCGACAGCAAAGAGGTCAAACTCTACGCCTATCTGAAAGCGCAGATCGAATCCGAGAAACGCACTCCCTACCCCGCGCTCGTCACGGACCTGAGGAACTTCGGTTTCTTCGTTGACGTGCCCACGCTCGGTCTCAGCGGTGTCGTGCCGCTGTCTTCGATTGAAGATGATTTCTTCATCATGGAGCCCACACGCAATCACATCGTTGGCCGCCACACCCGCCGCATCATCAAAATGGGCGACAACGTCACCGTGGAGATCTACCGCGTCGACAGCTTCAAGAAGCAGGTGGACTTTCGCCTCGTCTCACAAGGCGGCGGCGACAAGAAGGGCGGACGCCCCACCCGCAAAAGCGGCAAGCCTTCGCGGCCCCCTCTCGCCGAGTTCAAAAAGACTCCCCGCTCCGCAGCCAAAAAGAGCGCCGACCGATCCAGGGGCCGGCGGAATTGACCTCACGGTCGCCTTTCTTACCAACCGCATTCCGTTCGCGGATGGCCTTACCCTGCCGTGCGAGTTTGTTGCAGCTCACTTAACCTCAACGTTTCATTGAAAGGCGAAGCCAAAGGAGGCCGATGCTCCCAGGAGCCATATCTGGCGCAGGGTGCCTGCCTGCTGCGAGTCTGCGTGGAGCGCGTCGTAATGTCCACAAAAGGTGGTCTTCCTGTCTGGGCTTTTTGCGGAGTCAGACGAGCCTCTCTCCCTTGCAGTAGGCCGCCGCCAGCCTCATTCACTCCTTTTTCGTGCATCCCCATTGAAACTGGGGGGTTAACATGCGCTGTGTCAGCTCCGTCCACCGTGAAAGCAGGCGGGTTTCCCTTGTTCGCGCCAGGATACTTTTGGGATTGACCGCAGTTTCTCCTAATCCTAATCTGAATTCTTGCGACCCAACACTCCACCTAGAAGCACACCAATAACCACAAATTTCGCACGCACTAGATGCTTCGGCGACACGACTGATTCTGCTACCGATTGCCAAGTCGCAAAACTTAGCTATGCATAGGATAAACAAGTAACCACATCTACATATGTCAGGCGATAGTGAATGCGTAAAAATTGACGTTGATGCTGGACGGGCGCTTGCGGTGCTCAGCGGATCGGTATTTGCTGGTGTGGACGAGAGTATTCGTGAACTGCTGTCCAACGCCGCCGACAGTTTGGCGCAATTGCCTCCTGCTCTGCGACGCGACCCAGAAATTCGGCTACGTGCCGAAACCAAATCCGGCATTCTCTCCGTTTCGGATAATGGCGTGGGCATGACTCGCAACGAGGCCCGAGAGTTTCTAGGCAAACTTTTCTGTAGTGGCAAGGCTTCGCAAACCGGCGTAATCGGCCAGTTCGGCGTCGGCTTTTATTCGTGCTTCCGGCTGTGTGCGCGCCTGGAAGTGCTCACCCGGTCTCGCTCGCAGAACGATCAGGGCACCCGGATGACCTACAGTGGTGGCAACACAATGGAACTTTCGACTACCGATGTGCGTGTCCCGGGAACGACTGTTCGTCTCTACCTCCTTGATGCTCACCATGATCTGCTTCAGCGATCTGTATTGCGCCATCTTGTCCGTCGTTACTGCAACTTCATCCGATACCCAATCTACCTCGGCGACGATGCTGACCTCGCCAACGAGATGCATGCACCGTGGGAGCGAACCCGTGTCGATGAACTCATTGCGGAACTCAACCGTGTGCTGGAGGTTCCGGAACCGCTGGCGGTCTTTCCGTTGGCATTGGCTTCCGGAAAATCGGGTGATCCGCTGGTGGCGGGCGTGCTCTTTGTAACGGAATCGCCGCCTGTGCCGCCGGTTCGGCTGTATGTTGCGCGTGTGTTGATCACGGAGGATGATAAGACGCTTCTCCCGCCGGAATTTCGCGCGTTTGTCTCCGCTATCCTGGACATCGACCATATGCCGCTCGTGCTTAGCCGCGACGGTTTAGTTGAGGAATCGATCGAAGTTGAAGACGTGCGGGAACGACTGGTTTCTCAGCTCGGGCAGGGCCTCGCTCGCTTAGCTCATGAACGGCGGCAGGATTTTGCACGCCTTCAGCATGCGCACGGCATTGCTTTGAAAGAAGCATGTTTCAAGCATGCTGAACTACGCTCACAGTTGAGCGGGCACCTCTTATTTCGCTCCAGCCAACAAGCGCAGACCACCCTGCCGGAATACCTGAAACGCAGCCGCGATCCGATCGTCATTTATGCCGATGATGCTTCCGCAGCAGAGGCGCTCCTCCCACTCTACCAACGGGCCAACGTTGAAGTGCTCTACATGACCGACGCCATCGACCGCGGACTGCGCGAGGTTTGGCCGAAACATCGGAAGCGGTTCGAATTTCGCCGCGTAGACGCTGCTCCGCCCAGTATGGGTCGGCTTCCCTCGGAACGCGCAGAACACCAAGTTTCTGCAACGGTCTTCGAACAGGTG
>JAXMIV010000362.1:0-6855 GCA_034377045.1 Prosthecobacter sp.
GGGCCGAATCGCGTGGGCATTCCGCTGACCTTGTTTGGCTTCAAGAAAGACGTGCAGATTTTTGGCATTGGCGGCCTGGTGCAGCCGCTGGCGGATGGCTTGAAGTTCTTCCTGAAGGAGGACTTCACGCCGCGCAACGTAAACACTTTTTATTACTGGCTGGCGCCGTGCCTGACCATTGTGCCGGCGTTGATGACCTGCGCGGTGCTGCCGTTTGGCAGTGAAATTGATCTGAGTTTCCTCGGCGTCGCGCAGCCGATCAAAGCGGTGATTGCCGACCTGAACATCGGGCCGCTGTTTGTCTTCTCCATCGCGTCGCTGGGTGTCTATGGCATCGTGCTGGCGGGCTGGGCGTCGAATTCAAAGTATCCCTTCCTGGGTGGGGTGCGCGCCAGTTCGCAGATGATCTCGTACGAGATCTCGCTGGGCCTTTCGATCATTCCGGTGCTGATGCTGATGGGCGAGTTGAATCTCTCCAAGATGTCCATTTACCAGGACGCCAACGGCTGGCTGCTGCTGCCCTTGTGGGGCGAAGGTTTGAGCGTCGCCCGTTGGGTACTGTGGGTGCCGATGATGATCTCCTTCGTGATCTTCGTGGTCTCGATGTTCGCGGAAACGAATCGCCTGCCGTTTGACTTGGCGGAGTGCGAGACCGAGCTCGTGGCCGGTTACCACACTGAATACAGCTCGATGAAGTTCGCCCTCTTCTTCATGGGCGAGTACGCCGCGATGATCATCGGTTCCGGTCTGGCGGTGACCTTCTTCCTTGGGGGCTGGAGCTTGCCATTTGCGCCTTGGTGGGGCGTTGACTACCAGCCGGGCAACACGCCGATCTGGCTGGGCCTGCTGCACATCGCCACGTTCTTCACGAAGGTCGTTGTCTTCATCCTTTTCTTCATCCTCATCCGCTGGTCACTGCCGCGCTTTCGCTTTGACCAGTTGATGAAACTCGGCTGGCTGGTGATGTTCGAATTGGCCTTGGCCAATGTGATCCTTACCGCCGTTCTCATGATCTTCTTCCCGTTGAAGTAAAACCCCTCTTTCCATGGCAACGATTGTCGTACAACGCCCCAAGCTCGCCTGGCATGAAAGGTGGTTCATCTCTACCCTCGCCAAGGGCCTGAAGATCACCCTGGGGCACGCCTTCCGCACCTTTCGCCAGATCGTGAAGCGGCAGGAGAAGGTGACCATGGAGTATCCCGAAGAGAAGTGGGATGCGAATCTGCCGACCTATTACCGCGGCGCGCCCGCCTTGGTCACGGACGAACAGGGCCGCGACCGCTGTGTGAGCTGCCAGCTTTGTGAGTTCATCTGCCCGCCAAAGGCCATCATGATTATCCCCGGCGAGATTCCCTCCGACGACCCGTGGGCGAAGGTGGAGAAGCGGCCGAAGGAATTCGAGATCGA
Organism: Prosthecobacter sp.; assembly: GCA_034377045.1. GTDB lineage: Bacteria > Verrucomicrobiota > Verrucomicrobiia > Verrucomicrobiales > Verrucomicrobiaceae > Prosthecobacter. The sequence goes on from JAXMIV010000362.1 coordinate 1,408, forward strand.
CATGATCCGCTGCATCTACTGCGGCATGTGCGAGGAGGTCTGCCCCGAGCAGGCCATCTTCCTGCGCAAGGATTACGCCATCACCGGCCTGACCCGTGCGGAGATGGTGCATGACAAGGAAAAGCTGTACGAGATCGGCGGCATGCGCGTCGGTCTGGTGAACAAGTGGAATGAACTGAAGTAACCGATGCCCTCGCTTCTTTTCTATCTGTTTGCAGCGCTGACCCTCGGCTTTGGCCTGATGGTGGTGACGGCGCGCAACCCGGTGACGAGCGCGTTGTCGCTGGCCATGAGTTTTGTCGGGCTGGCGGCGCTGTTCATCGGCCTGGATGCGTACTTCATTGGGGCGATTCAGATCCTCGTTTATGCGGGGGCGGTGATGGTGCTGTTCTTGTTCATCATCATGCTCCTCGACATCAAGGAAGAGGCGGGCAAGACCCCAAACTATATAGCTGTCGGCGGCGCGGTGGTGCTGGCGATCATGCTAGCTTTGCAGATCATTGCGGTGGCCACCTCCTACCCGGCCGGAGAACAAACCACGGCGGATGTGGCGCTGCATTTGGAAACCACGGGCGCCGCCATGGAAACCGCGAAGACCAGCCTGCCCACCATTACGCGAGACCTCAAGGAAGGCACGCTGCCGGATGCCAAGCTGATGGGTCACACCCTCTTCAGCCGTTATGCCTTTCATTTGCAGGTCATCGGCCTGTTGCTGCTGGTCGGCGCGGTCGGCGTGGTGGTTTTGAGCAAACGCGACAAGGAGGCCGCCTCGTGATCACCCTGAGCCATTATCTCGTTGTCAGCGGCATGCTGTTCGCCTTGGGCCTGGCCGGTGTCATTGCGCGTCGGAATATCCTGATCATCTACATGTGCCTGGAGATGATGCTGAGCGCCGCCAATCTCGCGCTCGTCGCCTTCTCCCGTTTCCGCGTCACGCCTGAGGGCCTGCCCGATTACGCGGCGCAGTCGCTGGTTTTCTTCACCATTACCGTGGCTGCCGCCGAGGTGGCCGTGGGCCTTGCCATCATCGTGGCTCTCTTCCGCGCCAAGCAAAGCGTGGATGTCGAATCTGTCAGCAAGCTGCAAGGCTAAGCGCACCCGCCGTTTCACATGCCCACCGAACAAACCGCCCCGACCTTGCCCACGCTGCTGCTGCTGCTGCCGCTGTTTACGGCATTGGTCATTCTGCTGGGGCACAAGTTCTTAAAGGGCGCCTGCGTGATTCTTTCGGTCGCCTCGTCGGTAATCTGCTTTTTGGTCAGCCTGTCGATGCTTGGCACGGTCGGCGAAGTTTGGATGCCGATGCTGCCATTCCTGGAAATCGGCAAACTGCCGCTAGGCTTGGATGCGCTCGTCGATCAGCAGTGCCGCGGCATGATGTTCATCGTCACTTCCATCGGCATGGTGGTGCATGTCTTTTCGATGGGGTACATGAAGGAAGATGACGCTCAGCCGCGCTTCTTCGGGGCTTTGTCCTTGTTCATGTTTTCCATGACCGGCATCGTGCTGGCAGGGAACCTGGTGATGATGTTCCTGTTTTGGGAACTGGTGGGCCTCAGTTCGTATCTGTTGATCGGCCACTGGTTCGAAAGGCCGGCCGCCGCGGAAGCCTCGAAGAAGGCCTTTCTCACCAATCGCATCGGCGACTTTGGTTTCATGATTGGCATTCTGATGCTGTTTGCCGTCAATCATGGCGACGTCCGATTCCTGGAGCTGAAGTCGAGCTTCGAGTCCGGCAATCTGCATCAGCTCGCGCAGACGCAAACGACCTTCATGACCGTGGCGGCGCTGTGCATTTTCATGGGCGCCGTCGGCAAATCGGCGCAATTTCCGCTGCACGTCTGGTTGCCGGATGCGATGGAAGGCCCGACACCCGTGTCGGCGCTGATCCATGCCGCAACCATGGTGGCCGCGGGTGTGTACATGTTGGTGCGCTGCAGTTTCTTGATTGAGGCGGCGCCCGCCGCGGCGGAGATCATTGCCTGGATCGGTGGCGGCACGGCGCTGATGGCGGCGCTGATGGCGACGCAGCAAAATGACATCAAGCGGGTGCTGGCTTATTCAACGCTTTCGCAACTGGGTTACATGGTCATGGCCGTGGGCCTGCTGGCGCTGCAAGTCAGTCACAATACGGATACGGGGCCCGGGCATCCCGCGATGTTCCACCTTTATACGCATGCCTTCTTTAAGGCGATGTTGTTCCTTGGCGCGGGCGCGGTGATTTACTCCTGCCACCATGAGCAGGACATGTGGAAGATGGGCGGCTTGGCAAAGCACATGCCGGTGACCTTCGTCACTTTCGCGATCGGCACGGCATCGCTGATGGGCGTGCCATTCATCACGAGTGGCTTCTACAGCAAAGAGGCCATCCTTGGGCTCGCTTTTGAACATGGCCCCACGCGCGCCCTCTTTTGGATTGGCACCTTAACCGCCATGCTCACGGCGTTTTACATGACGCGCCTGGTGGTGGTGGCCTTCTTCGGCAAATCGCGTTCCGATGCCTCGCATCACGCGGTGGAGGCGCCGATGGTCATGGTGCTGCCCTTGATCGCGCTGGCGTTCGCGACCCTAATTTCAGCCTTGCCTTCCGTTGCCCGTCTCTTTCAGGCAATGAAGTATGATCACGCCTTGCCGCATCACACCGTGGAGATCTGCTCGATCACCGCACTGCTGATCGGGGCCGTGGGTGCCTTCATGCTCTACCGGGGCAAGGAGAAGGATCCGCTGAACATCAAATTGTTTGCCCGGAAGTTCTACTTTGATGAAATCTACGCGGTCATCGTCAAGGTGTTTCAGGATGGCCTCGCCTGGATGGTCACCGGACTCGAGCGCATCTTTGTCGACGGACTTGTGGTGCGGCTGCCCGCGTGGCTCGCGATGCGCGCGGGAGCGGCGGCGCGGCTTCTGCAGAACGGCCAGTTGCAGAGTTATACCTTTTTGTTAGGTGTTGGAATTCTGGTGGTCATCTACCTGGTTGTATTTGTTTTGCCCGGGTCGGGCCATTGATGGAGAAATGGAATGAGCGTGCTCGAAATCGTCATCCTGCTGCCCCTGCTTGCCGCCCTGGCCATCTGGTTGGGGGCGCCTGCCCGTATTACCTCCGTTGTCACGGCTTTGATCAATCTGGTGATCGTTTCGGCCTTGGCCTGGGGCTTCAAAGCCGCCTCCGCGGGCAAGGCCGGGTTTGCCTATCAAAGCGCCCGCAGCGTGCTCGACAATCCGGCGATCAACTTTGGCGTCGGCGCTGACGGCGTGGCGCTGATCCTCGCGCTCTTGACCGTGCTGGTCCTCTTTGCCGCGGTCTGGCAGATCGCCGCGGACAAACCTGCCATTTACCACATTGCGTCCCTGCTCATCGCGGGCGGGGCTTTGGGCGCCTTCCTCTCCACGGATCTGTTCTTTGTCTATGCCTTCCATGAACTGGCGTTGATTCCAACCTTCCTGATGATCGCTCTGCATGGTCATGGCGATGCCGCGCACCGCAAGGCGGTGGCCTGGAAGACAACCATCTACTTGGGATTGGGCAGCTTGATTCTCCTGGCCGGATTGGCATGGCTGGTACTGGAATTCAGCGGCGGCGCGAAGCTGACCTTTGACCTGACCGCCCTGCGCGCGCAAGCCGCCCTGGCACCGTTGCCGCCGGAGAAGCAGGCGATGATCTTCTTTGTCTTGCTGATCGGCTTCGGCACCCTGGTGAGTCTTTTCCCGCTGCACAGTTGGGCGGCTCCCGCCTATGCGACCGCACCCACGCCTGTGGCGATGCTGCACGCCGGTGTGCTCAAGAAATTTGGTCTCTACGGCCTGCTGCGGATCGCTCTGCCCTTGCTGCCGGACGCGCTGCATGTGGCGTGGATCCAGCAGGCGCTGCTGCTGATGTTGCTGGGGAATATCATCGTCATCGGCCTGGTGACCATTCACCAGAAACGGTTGGATGATCTTCTCGGAAACTCGAGCGTTATGCACATGGGCTACATTTTCCTGGGGCTGGCCGCCGGCACCGAGATGGCGCTGAAAGGCGCCGTGCTGCTGATGTTCGCCCACGGGATTTCAATCGCCTTGCTCTTCGCGCTCGCGGGCCGCATGCGGGCTCAGTTTGGAACTCTGGAATTGGCGAAACTGGGCGGCTTGGGCAAGCATGCGCCAGCGCTTGCAGTGCTCTTTGCCTTTGGTGCCTTTGCCTCGATCGGCCTGCCCGGATTGGCAAACTTCTCGGGGGAGATTCTGGTCTTCCTCGGCTGCTTCACCGACTTTGGGTCCACGACCTTCGGTCCGCTTCAGTGGACCGTGGTTCTGGCGTTGTGGGGCGTCGTCATGTCCGCGGTTTACATGTTGCGCGCCTACCGGGACATCTTCCAGGGCAGCGCCACTTCCGGCCTGTTCATGAACGATTCATCCTTCGGGCAACGCCTGCCGCTGATCTTGCTCGCGGCGGTGCTTTTGGTGGCCGGTTGCTGCCCGTGGCTGTTGCTCAATCTCCTGAATTCCGCTGTGGCCGGCGCCAATGTCGCCGGGATGTAGAAACTGAATCTTTTCGCCGAACCCATGTCCGTTTTCTCCATCGAAGTTGGTCTGGCCCTGCTGGGTCTCTTCTTGCTCTGCCTGGAGGCCTTTCTGCCCACCATTTCCCGGCGCATGATGGCGACGATCAGCATGGTCGGCGTCGCGGTGGCGTTCGTCGCATTTCTGGCGGTGAACAAATCTGTCGAGTCGCTGCCGGCTTTTGTGCAGCCTTACCATCAGTTAGATTCGCTGGCGCTGTTCTACAAAGGTTTCGCCCTGGTGATCACCTTCCTGGTGCTGTGGCTGGCCCTGGAGTGCGCGCCTTATCTTTCGAACTACACGCTGGAAGGGAAGGTGGCCGAACTTTTCAGCCTGCCGCTGCTGGTCTGCGTGGGCATGATGTGGATGGCCTCCGCCAAGGATCTGGTGACCATGTTTGTGTCGCTGGAGTTGGTGACGGTGTCCTTTTATGTCTTGGTGGCCTTTGCGCGCCGGAGCGTGCTCTCGCTGGAGGCTGGGGTGAAATACCTGATCCTCGCCGCCCTTTCGACCGGCATCCTGGTTTATGGCATTGCCTGGGTCTACGGTGTGACCGGATCTTTGAGCTTCGAAGGCATCGCCAAGGCTCTCGCTGATCCCGCGTTGCCCAAGCAGCCGATGCTTCTGGGTGCGGCGTTTCTGCTGGCTGGCCTCGGGTTCAAGGTGGCGGCGGCGCCGTTTCAAATCTGGGTCCCGGATGTCTATCAAGGCGCGCCCATGCCGGTGACCGCCTTTCTCTCCGTGGGCTCCAAGGCCGCGGGCTTTGTGGTGCTGACCCGCGTCATCGATGCCTTCCTCGCGAAGGTAGTCCGTGAACTCTTTGCCGTCCATGGCGATGACCCGCGCCCGGACCGTCATGACGCCGAGATACGTCCCGGGTGCCTTCATTGTGACGTCTGTGGCGATCGA